>JBKHWY010000014.1:0-19521 GCA_046566285.1 Gammaproteobacteria bacterium
TGGGCCAGGCCAACCGCGGCGTCGAGGAAAAGATCAATTCCGTCTACGGCATGGTCGACTTCAAGTACGAAGTGGCCGGCATTCCCCTGCGCGGCAACGTGGGCGTGCGCGGCGCGGAGACCCGTGCGACGTCCTACGCGCTGGTCAACGCCAACGGCACCCTCACGCCGGTGCAAGTGACGCACAAGTACCGCGACTGGCTGCCTTCGATGAACGTCACCGCGACGCTGCCGCATGACCTGCTGCTGCGCTTCTCGGCCGGGAAGACCCTGTCGCGCCCCGAGTACACCGATCTCGCGCCCTCGACCACGCTCAACTCGCAAAGCCAGACCGTCACCATCGGCAACCCGAACCTGGACCCGATCCGCGCGCGCACCTATGACTTGCAGGCCGAGTGGTACTACGCCAAGAACGCCATGGTGTCGCTGGGCGTGTTCCGCAAGGAGATCAACACCTTCATCCAGGGCGTGTCGGAGCGTGCCGTGTTCTCCTCGCTGGGACTGCCGGACTCGATCCTGCTCGGTGGCGGTTGCAGCATCACGGGCGGCACGCCGGCCTGCGCCACCCTGCCGGGTACCACGGTGGTGGTGAACCGCCGCGTCAACACCCCGGGCGGCCCGCTCAACGGCTATGAATTCAACCTGCAAGCGCCGTTCAGCTTCCTGCCTGGCGCGTGGAGCAACTTCGGCGCGCTGGTCAACTACACCCACGTGAAGTCGAAGATCACCTACATCACGCGGGTGGACAATCCCAACACGCCGGCCAACGAACTGCTCAGCCAACAGGCCAACTTCACCGGCCTGTCGCCGGACGCGCACAACCTGACCCTGTATTACGAGGACCCCAAGTTCAGCGCGCGCGTCTCGGCCGCGCACCGCTCGGCCTACCTGCTGAATGTGCTGGGCAATGTCCAGGGACACGACTACACGATCGTCGATGGCTCCACCAACATCGACTTCTCCATGTCGTACAACATCACCCCGCAACTGCGCCTGTCGTTCGAAGGCCAGAACCTGCGCGACACCCCGTTGCGCTACGGCCGCGATTCGCAGCGCAACGACACGCTCCTGTACGTGCACTCGGGCCGCACCTTCGTGCTGGGGCTGAACTACAAGTACTGATCAACGGTCTCCTTGATTTGCCTCCCCGCAGCGATGCCGGGAGGTTTTTTTCTTTGGTGCGTCAAACGCCCGCCCCGACAGTAAAATAACGAAAGCACATCACCCGGAGAACCCATGCACATCGCCACCTACAACGTCAACGGCATCGGCAGCCGCCTGCCCGCCTTGCTGCAATACCTGGGCGAACGCCAGCCGGACGTGGTCTGCCTGCAGGAGCTCAAAGCGCCGCAGGAGAAGTTTCCGTTGGAAGCCATCAACGCCGCCGGCTACGGCGCCATCTGGCATGGCCAGAAAAGCTGGAACGGCGTGGCGATCCTGGCGCGCGGGACCGAACCGGTGGAAGTCGGACGGGGCCTGCCCGGCGATCCCGAAGACGAGCAGAGCCGCTACATCGAGGCAATGGTCAACGGCATCCACATCGGCGGCTTGTACCTGCCCAATGGCAATCCCTATCCGGGCCCCAAGTTCGACTACAAGCTCAAGTGGATGGAACGCCTGATCGTGCACGCGCAACAATTGATGGACGCGGGCGGCCCGGTGGTCCTGTGCGGCGACTACAACGTCATGCCCACCGAGATCGACGTCTACAAGCCCGAGCGCTGGACCAACGACGCGCTGTTCCGGCCGGAGTCGCGCGAAGCCTTCCATCGCCTGATCGCCCAAGGCTGGACCGATTCCATCCGCACCCTGTATCCGAATGAGGTGATCTACACCTTCTGGGATTATTTCCGCGACGCATTCGGCCGCAATGCCGGCCTGCGCATCGATCACCTGCTGCTCAGTCCGGCGCTGGCGCCGCTGCTCAAGGCCGGTGGGGTGGAGCGCGACGTGCGTGCGCGCGAGAAGCCGAGCGACCATGCACCCACCTGGATCGAACTGGACGTCGACTACAAGGTATGAGCAAAGGTGTGGGGCGCACGACTGTTGACAACATTGAACTGGCAGGCGATCTGACGGATAATCGCGGGTTATGAACGACACTACCCAACTCCCACCCCTGCCGGACCGCCTGTCGGTCGATCCGAAAAGCCCCCACCACAACGCCGAGGTGTTCAAGCACCCCGTCGGCATCCGCTTCAACGACAAGGAGCGCCAGGATGTCGAGGAATATTGCATCAGCGAAGGCTGGATCAAGGTTGCCGCCGGCAAGACCCTGGACCGCAAGGGCCGTCCGATGCTGATCAAGCTGAAGGGCAAGGTCGAAGCCTACTACGGCTAGGTTTGTTGCAGTAACCGTCCGATGCGTCGCATCGGGCGGGCATCGTCGCGCCGGCGCATCGGCGCTCATCTGATTCAATCGCAGTCAGGAGAGCCATGGCCCAGGCAGCGCGCATCACCGATCCGATTGGCCACAGCCCAGCCATGAGCTGGTTGCTGAAAGGCTTGCTCGTGGGCGCCGCCAACGTCTTCATCAATGGCAGTCCGGCCGTGCGTGCCCGCCTCGATTTCGCCCATGGGCGCCAGCCCCAATGAACGACGACAAGCCTATTCTCTACAATAAAGCGGCGGATCGGGATGCGGTCGTTCTGACGGTGATTGCCGTTACCCAGCCTTGCACGCTCCGTGCAAAGATCCTCAAGATCTACTCAGCGCGAAAAGGCGTGAATCTCGATATGCTGGGCAGAGAAATCGAATTCGTACATGGGCCGAACACTTACGGAAATGTGGAAATGAAACCAGGGGAGACGGGGATCGTTTTCCTGGCGGGCCTGCGTGATCGTCTCTACGAAGATCCGTGGCGAGGGCATATGCTGGTGGAAGACATTGACGGGGAACCGCATGCAATCTTTCCTCACATGACGCCGGTGACGAGAACCGATGGCTTATATCATTTGTCTCGTCCCGATCCAAAGCGCTCGTATGCGCGCGCGGTCCGCTTCGATCTGACCGAGTCTTACCTGCGTGAACTGATCGCCAGCGTCGACAAGGCGTGACCGGTTTTCACCAAAATGAATGATGGCCAGCCGCTTCTGTTCCACAAGACACGGGACCGCGATGCGGTACTGGTGACCATTGTCGCAACGCTCAAGCCCCCTGCGCTGCGCGCCAAGGTATTAAAAATTTATTCGGCCCGGCGAGGGGTGACGTCCGACATGCTGGGCAGGGAAATCGAATTTGACCACGGCCCTAACAGCTGGGGAAACGTCGAGATGAGGCTGGGCGAAACAGGGATCGTGTTTTTGTCGAGCTGGTCAGGCCGCCTCACGGAAGATCCTTGGCGCGGGCATATGGTGGTCGAGGACATCGACGGAGCGCCGCATGCAATCTTCCCGCATATGGCGCCGGTGGCGCACACCAACGGTCTATATCATCTGTCCCGTCCAGACCCCAAACGTTCATACGCCCGAGCGGTTCCCCTCGACGCCACCGAAAAATACATGCGTGAGCTGATCGCTGAAATCGACAGGTCTTCGGACTGACACCAACCACCAGGAGCACATCGAATTGAGCACTGAAAAACCAGACCTTACACCCTTGTGCCTGCGCGCCCGCGACCTGATCCGCCAAGGCCGCATGCCCGATGCGCTGGGCCTGTACGACGATGTACTGAAGATCGATCCCGACTTCGCCATGGCGCACGCCGACAAAGGCACTGCCCTAGCCATGATGAAGCAGTTCGATGACGCGCTGGCGGAACTGGAAAAAGCCTTCGCGCTGGGGTATGCCGAGGCGTCGGCCTACACCACGGCAGGCAGCATCCGCCTCGAACAACGCCAATATCAGCAGGCGCTGGCGCACTACGCCAAGGCCATCGAACTCAATCCCGATTACCCGTTCACCTATTTCAACCGCGCCAATGCCTATCGTGCCATCGGCGACAAGGCCAATGCGCTGGCCGACCTGAAGACCTGCCTGAGCTTTGGCGGTGCGGAGGATTTCCGCCAGCTGGTCATGAAGCGCATCGCGGAGGTGGAGCGGACCTGATGGTAGACCGTGCCATCCTTGAACAGCAGCTTGCTGCCGTCCTGCAGCATCAGTGCATTGTTGAATGGGCCTTCGTAGCCGATGCAAGTGCTGCAGCCATGGGCTTCACGCCAGCCTGCGCCTGCGTCGCCGTTGCCTTGGGCTGATTGAGGTCGATTTTGCCGCTCGCGAAGGCGTAGGCGTACAAGGCCAGGACGGCGAACGCGAACACCCGCGCCTGCGTGGTGTACCCCTTGCGTAGCGTCAGGAATGGCGCGACGAAGGGGAACAATACGACCCCGAGAATCAGTCCCAGGCTCAGCGACTTTTGCTCGGTGCCTTGGTCGACCTGGCCAATCCCGACGTCGCTCGTGGACGCAGGCCGTAAGGGAACCGCGCTCGCGGCCTCGGCCTGCTTGCGCTCAGCGGCGGCGGCAGCCGACGCGGCGCGCGCCTTTGCAGCTTCTTCCCGGGTCGGGTAGACCTGTCCGTCGACGCTGCGCTGGCGCACATCTTCGGCATCGATCGCGGCCGCGTAGGCCTCCATGATCTCGTCCGCCTTGGCATACACGAACGACTGCGTGCGCAACTGCGCCAGCTTTTCGCGCTCGCGGTCGAGCACTTTGCCGATCTGGCTTCCCACCACGTGCACGGCCTGGATCGCCTGCTTGTCCGCGCGCGCCTGGCGGGCCTCGGCCTGCGATGCGTACACGTGGCCGTCGAAGCTGCGCTGCTTCAGGTCGAGGGCAGCAATCTTGTCCCGCAGCGTGTTGAGAAACGCTTCGGCCCCGTGGTAGACGTAGGGCTGCGCCTGCAGAGCGCTCAGCTGCTCGCGTTCGCGGCCCAGGTCCTGGCTGAAGGAGGCCACTGCCGCCGCGAGGCGCTCGCGCTCTTGCATTGCCTGGCGCATGATGTCTGGGCTGGGGTAGACGTGCTGTTCGAAAGTGCGGCCCTGCTGGTCGATGCGCTCGAACAGGGCGCGGGTGTCGTCGTCATGCATGCACCCCAGCCGGGTTGCCAGTTGGGTCAGCTTGTCCGCCACCTGGTCGCTGGCAAAGTCGCTCGCGCGCAGCAAGGGCTCGATCTCGCGCTGGATGATCTGCTGCTTCATCGCCAGCACGTCGGTGTCGTGGTAATGGCCGTAGAGCTGCAGCTCGTTGTCAGGGTCGCCCAGCACATCGAGCGCGAGCCGGTAGCGGTCTTGCGCGTACGGATTGCCCTCCAGGATCTCCGGGATGAGATCGGGCGCTTTACTCAGCGGGATTTTGCCTTCGGCCATGTTGGCCTGCAGGCGGGCTGCACGTTCTATTTTCTCATCATCACCGAGAAAGTCGGGCATCTCGCCGTTGTCGTTTCGAACGATGAATGTGAACACTGCGAGGTGCACGGCGTACGTGTCCATGCGGATGGCGTCGGCGAGGAAGTCGCGCACCTGTTTATTGTTGAGCAGGGCGCTCAGATCCTTCTTCTGCGCCGCGCGCGTGCGGGCAGCGGCGACCGCATTGCGCAAGCCGTGCGCCATGCCCCAGGCCGCATTCGCCGCGCCGGCCATGGCGATGCCCTTGGCCGCGCCGCTGATACCAAATCCGCCGCCGACAAAGCGCGCCCGGTTGTCCATGCGGCGCTGGCGGTAGGCTTCCATTTCCGCACCTTCCGCGATGATGTCGCCGTAGGCATCGTCCCATTCGGAAAAGGCCTTGGACCAGCCCAGGTAGGGCGCCAGGTACTCCGTGTAGAACAGGTCGTAGGTCAAGTCATAGAAGCCGTGCTCGACCAGGTAATCCACCCCCAGTTGGGCGACCCCGGCAATAATCTGCTTGCCCATCGCGTAGCCGGCGTCGGCGAGTTGGTGGCAATCCGTATAGCTCCGATAGGTTTCCAGGAAGTGCGCAACGGCCGCGTCGGGCACGTCCTCGAAGTGGGAACGGACCTGGTCGTAGACTGTGCGGGCCTGGGTGATCTCGATGTCGGCGTTGTAGAGCTTGAGTTTCATGTGAGGCGGAGAGGGTGATTGTGTTGATTTTTAGAACCTTTTGTTCACCATCATCTTAGGCCTTGGGACCCTCTCTTGTCACATGTTTTATTTCTCCAGCGTAAATTTTGTGGTGTGAATGAAAGATGGCGCGCAGTCAGTCCCCTGCCGGCGACGCGGTCGACACGACGGTGATTTCCACGCGCCGATTCGGTGCTTCGCAGTCGACCTTTTTCTTCGGTTCCGTACAGTTGAACACCAGCGGTTCCGTGCTGCCTGCCGAGATGGTACGGATGGCTGGGCGGCCTTCCACATTGCGCAGTTCGCGGTTCATCAGCAGCTGCACTTCAATGGCGCGGCGCTCGGCCAGCCAGTTGTTGTGCGCCTCCTTGCCCAAATTGTCGGCGTGGCCCGTGATGACGACTTCGCGAATGCCTTTTGCGTTGTTCTTGATGCGATTCACCAGGGCGCTCAGTTGCGCCTTTCCCGCTTCGGTCAGGACGAAACTGTCGAAGCCAAAGGCCGAATCGCCGTACAGGATCGTCGGTCCATCGGCGCAGTCGGAGCCTTTCTTGCCCAGGTCTTCATCGATCGATTCGAGGCGGACCATCTTGGTGTCGAAATCGACTTGCATGGCGCTGATCTCGGCGGTGGGCACGAAGATGTGCCGCACGGCGAATTTGCCACCTCGTCCGGGATATTGGTCGGCTAAGCGCAGGTAGGTTTCGGTACCGACGCGCGACATGATGTGAACGTTGCACAATTGGATCGGTTGAGGCTTGTCGCCATTGCAAACGGCCGATAGCATGGGGCCCACCGTTTCGCAGGCTTTTGCGGACAGGACGATCTTGGATGCGCGGTAGTTTCCGGTTTTGGTGATGCGCGCGAATGTCATGGGAAGCAAGCCGCCCTGCTGGGATATGAAGAGCAGATATTGAAGCAGCAGGTAGGAGGCCGGGACCGCCACCAGCAGATAGCGGCGCAGCGTGGGCGAATAACCGAGCGCCAGCAGCACGCCGCCCGCCACGGCGAGGTAACACACGGCCAGACTGTAGGTGCTGACGAGATGGGTAAATTCGCGCAGCGGGCTGGCTGAGTTAGCGTCCAATGTGGTCAGGAACAGCAAGCCGGGTACCAGCTGCCACGCGCTCAACAGGATTGCCCATGCCGTCTTGGCTAGAAAAATGCGGCTGACCTTTCTGCGGCGCTTGAGCCGTTCCGCGCGCTTGAGGGCTTCTGCAGTAAAGCTGGTCTGGGGCCCGCCCACGACCGTCGGATACAGGCTCGGATATTTCTTCATGTGCAGGGGGAGCACCGTGCGGGCAAATCCGTAGGCGGCGAGCACCGCGAACGAGGCCGCCAGCACGAGCGCCCAGCCCCAATCCCAGCGCAGCATGATGTACGCAGCAATCGCAATGGCGGTGAATATCTGCACGATAGCCAGATATAGCATCCAGCCGGCAATTTCGTTGTGCTGGGCTTTGCTTCCTTGCCGGTGGCGATTCGACCGGATCGACACCCCGGCGCCGAGATAGGGCGACAGCAGGACGAACAGCAAGCCCATGCCCACAATAATGCAGACGAAGGCAATCGAGAAAAAATAGCTGGCCACCGCAGCCAGATCGAACTGGGGAAAATAGTCGATATACAGGAAGTAGCTGAACAGGCAATATGCGCCGATGAAGGCCGACACGCTGGTCCACAGCTTCAGGCTATCTCCCGTCAGGAAGTCCTTTTTCTCGGCTTTCTGTTTCGCCGGCGCGCGGCGCCGGAAGCCGGCCATGGACGGGGATGATTTCATGTATAAGTCACTTTCGGATCGATGCAGCGCTTGGGGTGCAACAGCTGTTCAATAAACGCTGTTCAATATAACCGCTCGCAAATCGGCGGCGCAAAGCAAAAAGCCCACGAACCGAAATTCGTGGGCTTCTTGCTTACTGCGCATTCGTGGTAGGCCGTGCGGGATTCGAACCTGCGACCAACGGATTAAAAGTCCGCTGCTCTACCAGCTGAGCTAACGACCCGAAAGAGGCAACATTATAGCCGCCCGTTTTCGATTGCGCTAGTCAGGCGTGCCACTTTTTTTGCATCACACCAACGCGGAGGTGACTTTCAGCACTTCCTCGGCCGTCGTGACGCCGTCCACCACCTTGTAGGCGCCGGCGATGCGCAGCGGCTTCATGCCGTCGGCGATGCTTTGCTGGCGCAGGGCCACCAGGTCCGTCTCTTCCTGGATCAGGCGCCCGAAGCCTTCCGATACGGTCAACAGCTCGTAGATGCCGGTGCGGCCGCGGTAGCCGGTCTGGCGGCACTCGGGGCAGCCGATCGGGCGGTACACCTTGGCCGGCTTGGGAATGTTCCATGCGCCCCCGATGCCGTTCCAGACGTCGTCGAGGAGTTCGCCATCGTCGGCTTTGCAGGCCGGGCAGAGCGTGCGCACCAGGCGCTGCGCCATGATGCCGATCACGGTGGCTTCCAGCAGGTAGTAGGGCACGCCCAGTTCCAGCAGGCGCATCACGGCCGAGGGCGCGTCGTTGGTGTGCAGGGTCGAGAGCACCAGGTGGCCGGTCAGGGCGGCCTGGATGGCCATTTCGGCCGTGGCCAGGTCGCGGATCTCGCCCACCATGATGATGTCCGGGTCCTGGCGCATCAGCGCGCGCACACCGTCGGCAAACGACAGGTCGATCCCCGGCTGCACCTGCATCTGGTTGAACGAGGCTTCCACCATCTCGATCGGGTCTTCCACCGTGCAGACGTTCACTTCCGAGGTGGCCAGGGCTTTAAGCGTGGTGTACAGCGTGGTGGTCTTGCCCGAGCCGGTGGGGCCGGTCACCAGAATAATGCCGTGCGGGCGCTTGGTGAGGTAGTCCCAGCGCGCGGCGTCGTCCGGCGGGAAGCCCAGTTCGGGCAGGGTCTTGACCACCACGTCCGGGTCGAAGATACGCATGACCAGCTTTTCGCCGAAGGCCGTGGGCAGGGTGGACAGGCGCAGTTCGACTTCCTGGCCGCCGGTGGTGCGCGTCTTGATGCGGCCGTCCTGCGGGCGGCGTTTCTCGATCACGTCCATGCGGCCCAGGAGCTTGATGCGTGCGGTCATGGCGATCATCACCACGGCCGGCACCTGGTACACCTGGTGCAGCACGCCGTCGATGCGAAAGCGGATGACGGCCATGTCGCGCTTGGGTTCCAGGTGGATGTCGGAGGCGCGCTGTTCGAAGGCGTACTGCCACAGCCAGTCGACGATGTTGACGATGTGCTGGTCGTTGGCGTCAAACTGTTTGTTCGATTTACCCAGTTCGACCAGCTGCTCGAAGTTGTTGCGCAGGGCCAGGTCCTGGCCGGTGTTCTTGTTGGCGGTCTTGATCGACTTGGCCAGGCTGAAGAACTGGGCGATGTATTGCGAGATGTCGAGCGGGTTGGCAAACACCAGGGCGATGCTGCGGCGCGAGATCTTGGCGATCTCGTGTTCCCATTCGAGGTTGAACGGGTCGGCGGTGGCCACCACCAGGGTGTTCCCGTTCAGTTCCACCGGCAGGATATTGAAGCGCGTCGCGTAGGTGGAGGACATCACGTCAGCCACCTTGGTGAAGTCCATCTTGAGCGGATCAATGCGCACGAAGGGCAGGCCAACCTTGGCGGCGGCCCATTCGGACAGCAGGTCGAGCGTCATCATGCGGTTGGGCGCCTTGGCCGAGACGATCTTGCACTGGGCCACGGCGGTCAAGGGGTGCATCGAGTCGACCGCGTTCTTGAGGATGCCCTGGGCCTGGGTGAACAGCGCCTTGACAGTGGCCTTGGTCACGATGCCGTCGGCCAGCAGCCACGTGAAGATGGCGTGCAGGTCGAGCGCGCGCGCTTTCTTCGGCTTGGCCGGCGCGTCGGCGTGGGGCGCGGTCTGGTCTGCGTTCAAGCGGTCCTCCGGTGGCGGTGCGTTAGGCTGCGGTGTTAGGCTGCTGCGTCAGGCTGCGGCAATGTGTTTGGCCCAGGCTTTGGCGGGCAGCCTGGTGGCCAGCTTGAGCTGCGCGCCGCGCTCGGCGAGCAGCGCCGCGTCGATCGCCGGGCGCTCGCGGAAGCACAGCGCGACCACGTTACCGTCATGGACCTCGGGCAGGCAGATCACGTGGGCGAAGCCGAATTTCATGGCTTTCAGGTTCTTGGCAAAGCTGGGGTGGTCGCCAAACAGGTTCACCGTCATCACGCCGCCGGGCTTGAGGCAATCGTTGCAGGCGCGGTAGAACTCGGGCGTGTCCAGCACCGGGCCCTTGGCGGTGGCGTCGTACAGGTCGCATTGCAGCACGTCGAAGGCGCCGTGGTTGGCCGGGTCGGCGACAAAATCGAGCGCGTCCATCTCCAGCACCTGCAGACGCTCGTCGCTGGGCGGCAGCTTGAACATCGATTCGCAGATGGCGATCACGGCGGGGTTCAGTTCGACGGCGGTGACGGTCGCTTGGGGAAACTGGCGGTAGCAGAACTTGGTCAGCGCGCCGGTGCCCAGGCCCAGCTGGGCGATGGCGGTCGGCTGGTCGACGAACAGCATCCAGGCCATCATCTGCTGGGCGTATTCGAGTTCGGGCCAGTCGGGTTTGCGGATGCGCATCGCGCCCTGGACCCATTCGGTGCCGAAGTGCAGGTAGCGCACGCCGTCCTGCTCGGACAGGGTCACGGGGGCGAATTTCGGTTTGCGGGGAGGGCGGCGCGAGGACTCGGCCAGTTCGATCGATTTACGTTTGATGAGCATGGCGTATTATCGGTCGCTGACTTACTCCTGTGCAAGCAAAACCGGCTGGACTGTGCAGGGCTTGGCAGAGTGGCCACCGATGACCATCCCGGCGGGGGCGAGAAAAGCGGACCGATACGCCTGGTTACAACATTTAACGCAACTCAACGCAACATTAACGATATTCGTCCGGTTCCACCGACACGCGCAGGCGCACGCGCTCGCCCGGATCGCGCTGCATCACGCTGGTGTAGCTGTGGCCGCGATAATCGTAGGTGACTTCGTAGCCCACCGTGCGCGATTCCCAGGACTCCACGGTGCGGCACTGGCGCACGGCCTGTTCCTGGAAATCCTGCGGCTGGGCGACCTGACGGCCGTCGTTCTGGACGCGGTCGCCGACGACGGCGCCGGCGATCGCGCCCGCTGCCGTGGCGGCCGCACGGCCATTGCCGTGCCCGATCTGGTTGCCCAGCAGGGCCCCGGCGATACCGCCGACGATGGAGCCGCCCGCGCTGCGCTGCTGTTGCTGCTGGACGGGCACCTGCACGTATTCGGTCCGGCATTCCTGGCGCGGCTGGCGTACTTGCTCGACGCGCGGTTGCACGCGCACAACGCGACCGTAGTCCTCGAAATCGGCAGCCTGCGCCAGCGGCAGGGCGCCCAGCGCGGCCACGGAAACGATCAGGGTGCAGAGCTTCATGGAAAACCTCTTGAGGTGAATGTCTGGCGCTGGCAGCGCAGACTGTATTAGACAAAAACGGAACTGCGACAGTTCCATCTTAGCGATTCGCCCGCGCCCAAGCGATCCGCGTGGCAACAAAATGTAACAGCCAGGTCAGCGCGCCGCGCGAGGCGGCAGAATCGTCTTGTGCATAAAAAACCATGGCCAAAGCACTGTTTGCTTCGGTTTTTCAACGATTCTTGCACGACGAATCACATTCGGGTTGATTCGGCAACCACAACACGTTACCCTTACAAGATTAGGGGGTATATTGGCGGGTGGCAATGATGGAACTTCGGCATACAGACAGTGGCACAGTGCATCCGACCTTACCAGGACCACTTGAGGGAAAAATGAGTTTGTTGACAACAGTTCCGCCCAACCTTGTGCAGTCCATTCGAGCATTTCGCGTGGTGGAGCTTCAGGAAGAAGCAGCCCGCCTCGGCCATCATTTCCTGTATTCGCATTGCATCGACATGCTGACCAAGCAGCAGGTCTGCGCACGTATTGGCGAAAATTTCCATTTTCCTAAGCCCTACAGCAAGAACTTCGACGCCCTGCGTGAATCGCTGACGGAAACCGTGAACAAGGCCGGCCCGCAGCCGGGCTTTATCGTCGTGATCGAGCAATTACCGAACACCCAGAAGTTCGACAAGGAAGCCCGCGAAACCCTGCTGGACGTATTCCGCGACGCGGCCGATTACTGGGCTGAAAAGAAGGTCCCGTTCCGGGTGTTTTACTCCTTCGTGTGAGCCGGCAGCGCCCTGCTGCGCTGCAACATTCATTGCCCGCATTTCTTGGTTGCCCCTGCGGCACAGGGTACAATGCGCGCTATGAAAAATATCGTGATTCTCATTTCCGGCCGGGGCAGCAATATGGAAGCCATCGTGCGTGCCGCCCAGGCCGAACAATGGCCTGCGCGCATCGCGGCCGTGATCAGCAATAAAGCCGACGCCAAGGGCCTGGAGTTCGCCGCCGCCCACGGCATTGCCACCGCCGTCGTGTCGAACCGCGATTATCCGTCGCGCGAAGCGTTCGATGCCGCGCTGCGGGAAGTCATCGATGGTTTCGCGCCCGACCTGGTGGTGCTGGCCGGCTTCATGCGCATCCTGACGGCCGGCTTCACCGCGCATTACGCCGGGCGCCTCTTGAACATCCACCCGTCGCTGCTGCCGCATTTCCCCGGCTTGCATACGCACCAGCAATGCCTGGACGCCGGTCACAGCCGCCACGGCGCCACCGTGCATTTCGTGACCGCTGAACTGGACCACGGCCCCGTCGTGGCCCAGGCCGAGATCGACGTGCTGCCGGGCGACACGCCCGACACGCTGGCCCAGCGCCTGCTGGCAGAAGAGCACAAGCTGTATCCGTACGCCGTCCGCCTGTTCGTGGAGGGCCGCCTGTCCATCGAGGGCGACGAGGTCCGTATCGCCACCGCCAGCGCCCACGCCAGCGCCGACGCCGTCACCCCGAATCAATAAGGAATTCTATGAGATTGCCCCCACAGATCCTCGCCGCCACGGAAGAGGTGCTGCGCGAGATCCTGCGCTTTACGGCCCGGCCGATACCACCCTGTCGCGCTACTTCAAGGACCATCCGCGCCTTGGTTCGCGCGAACGCGGTGCGATTGCCGAAGGCGTGTACGCGGTGCTGCGTAACAAAAGCTTCTTCACCGACTTTGCCGAAGCGGGCCGCAGCCCGACCATGCGCCGCCTGACCATCATGGGCCTGGCCGAGGCGGTGGGCGCCGATGCGCTGGGCGGACTGACGGAAGAAGAAACCGAATTTCTCGCACGGATCAAGCAGATCGACCGCAATCTGATGCCGCCGCAGATGCGCTCGAACTTGCCCAAGTGGCTGTTCGACAAGTTCGTGGCCCAGTACGGCGAAGAAGAAACGCTGGCGCTGGCGGAAACCCTGAACCAGCCGGCCCCGCTGGATCTGCGCGTCAATTCCATCAAGGCCACGCGCGACGAAGTCATCGCCGAATTGTCCAAGGCCCCGATTGCAGCCGAGCCGATGCCCTACGCCCCGCTGGGCCTGCGCGTGCACAAGAAACCCGCCCTGCAGAACCTGCCGCTCTTCAAGAATGGCGCCATCGAGGTGCAGGACGAGGGCAGCCAGGTGCTGTCCCAGATCGTCGGCGCCAAGCGCGGCGAGATGGTGGTCGATTTCTGCGCCGGCGCCGGCGGCAAGACCCTGGCCCTGGGCGCGCTGATGCGCAACACCGGCCGCCTGTATGCGTTCGACGTGTCCGACAAGCGCCTTGCCAAGCTCAAGCCGCGCATGGCTAGGAGCGGCCTGTCGAACGTGCATCCGGTGTTGATTGCCCACGAGCGCGACGCCAAGATCAAGCGTCTGGCCGGCAAGATCGACCGCGTGCTGGTCGATGCGCCCTGCAGCGGGCTGGGCACGCTGCGCCGCAATCCCGACGTGAAGTGGCGCCAGAAGCCGGAAGCCATCGCCGAAATGCAGGAAAAGCAAGCCTCGATCCTGGACGGCGCGGCGCGCCTGCTCAAGGCAGGCGGCCGCCTGGTGTATGCCACCTGCAGCCTGCTGGACGAAGAGAACGACCGCATCGTCGAGCAATTCCTCGCCACGCACGACGATTTCACCCTGGTGCCGATGAGCAAAGTGCTGGCCGAGCAGAAGATCGCGCTGGACACGGGCGACTACCTGAAGCTCCTGCCGCACAAGCACCAGACCGACGGCTTCTTTGCCGCCGTGCTGGAGCGCAAACCGATGGCCAAGGCTGCCAAGCCGGCCGCCGACGCCGACACTGACGCCGAGTAAGGATCCTGCCACGATGCCGATTGCCAGCCTGCTGACCGAGCTCGTCGCCGATTTTCGTCGTCCGGCGGCCCTGTGGCAGGCGGCCTCGATCGCGGCCGCGATCGTGCTCGGCTGGTGGCTGGCGCGCATGCTGCGCAATGCCTTCGTGGCGCGCCGCAATGGCGGGCTGGTGCCGCCGATGAGCCAGCACAGCTTTGCGCGCGTGCTCAGCCCCTTGCTGGTGCTGGCCTTCATGGCCATTGCGCGCTACACGCTGGCGCGTTTCCAGCCGGTGCCGATGCTGCGCGTGGCGCTGCCGCTGGCGGCCTCGTTCGCCGTGATCCGCATCGCGTTTTTCCTGCTGCGCCGCATCTTCGCGCGCCACAGCCCGGTGGGCGCGGCCATTCTCACCTTTGAAAAGATCTTCGCCATCCTGGTCTGGCTGGGCGTGGCGCTGTACATCACCGGCATGTGGCCGGACATCCTCGACTTCCTGGACGACACCCTGATCCCGCTGGGCAAGCACAAGGTGTCGCTGGCCGCCATCCTGCAAGCCGCCGTGTCGGTCGTGATCTTGCTGATGCTGGCCCTGTGGGCCGGCGCTGCGCTGGAAGAGCGCCTGATGGGCGTGCAGGGTGTGCACAGCTCGTTGCGCGTGGTGCTGGCACGCATGAGCCGGGCCATCCTGATCGTGGTCTCGGTGCTGCTGAGTCTCTCGATGGTGGGGATCGACCTGACCGTCTTGTCCGTGTTCGGCGGCGCGCTGGGCGTCGGCCTGGGTCTCGGCATGCAAAAGATCGCCAGCAATTATGTGTCGGGCTTTGTCATCCTGCTGGAGCGCAGCCTGGCCATCGGCGACATGATTTCCGTGGACAAGTACAGCGGCAAGGTTACCCACATCAACACCCGCTATACCATCCTGCAGGGGCTCGACGGCGTGGAAACCGTATTGCCGAACGAAATGCTGATTTCAGGTCCGGTGCAGAACCAGTCGCTCACCAGCCGCAAGGTGCGCGTGGCCACCCAGCTGACGGTCACCTATGACAGCGACCTGGACATCATCATTCCCTTGCTGGAACAGCAACCGGTGGGCGTCAAGCGCGTGCTGGAAGACCCGGCGCCGGGCGTATCCCTGCTGCGCTTCAGTCCGGACGGCTACGACCTCGAACTGGGCTTCTGGATCGCCGACCCGGAAAATGGCCGCGGTGGGGTGATTTCCGACGTCAACAAGAAGGTGTTTGCGCTGGTCAAGCAGGGCGACATCAAATTGGCCTCGCCGGGCCGCGACAACCAGTTATTGAATGCGCAAATAGTGTCGTTACTTGGGGAAAGAACGGCCCCTCAGTGAAAATTCAATCGTGTGATTCGTGCCGTACGGTATTGGATCCGCGTAGAATGCAAGTCCTCGCCGTTCGGAAACACGGGTTGTGCGGACCGGCTTTCACTTTGGAGTAGGAATGACATTTAGTAGCATGCTGCACCCAGTGCTCTCGTTTTTGTCCACGGGCCTGCTGGACTTCACTGCCTGGCAAGTTGTCGCGTTCACCCTGATCGTGACCCACATCACGATCGCCGCCGTCACCATTTACCTGCACCGCCACCAGGCGCACCGTGCGCTGGAATTGCACGCCATCCCGAGCCACTTCTTCCGCTTCTGGCTGTGGCTGACCACCGGCCAGGTGACCAAGGAATGGGCCGCCGTGCACCGCAAGCACCACGCCAAGTGCGAGACCGAGGAAGATCCGCATAGCCCGGTGACCCGCGGCATCAAGAAAGTGCTGCTGGAAGGCGCCGAGCTGTATCGCACCGAATCGAAGAACCAGGAAACCATGGACAAGTACGGCCATGGCACCCCGAACGACTGGATCGAGCGCAACCTGTACACCCGCTTCTCGATGCAAGGCGTGGTGCTGATGTTCCTGATCGACTTCGCCCTGTTCGGCGTGCTCGGCATGACCGTCTGGGCCGTCCAGATGCTGTGGATTCCGATCATGGCCGCCGGCATCATCAACGGCATCGGCCACTTCTGGGGCTATCGCAATTTCGACTGCACCGACGCGGCGACCAACATCGTCCCTTGGGGCATCCTGATCGGCGGCGAAGAGCTGCACAACAACCACCACACCTTCGCCACCTCGGCCAAGCTGTCGTCCAAGTGGTATGAGTTCGATATCGGCTGGCTCTACATCCGCATCCTGGAAACGCTGGGCCTGGCCAAGGTCAAGAAGGTTGCGCCCAAGCCGGTGTTCAAGGATGGCAAGCAGGTGGCCGACTTCGACACCCTGCAATCGATCATCGCCAACCGCTACGACGTGATGGCCAAGTACGCCAAGTCCGTCAAGCACGCCTGGCACGAGGAAATCGAACACCTCAAGCACAAGGCCGAGCTGGAGAAGGGTTTCCTGAAGTCCTCGCGCAAGCTGCTGCAGCGCGAGCCCGGCAAGCTGGAGGCGTCGCACAAGCAGCAGCTGGTCGAGCTCTTCCAGCACAGCAAGGCGCTGGAAACCATGCACCACATGCGCGTGGAACTGGGCGCCATCTGGGAACGCTCGCATTCGACCCGCGACCAGTTGCTGCATCAGCTGCAAGACTGGTGCGCCCGCGCGGAAGCGTCCGGCATCAAGTCGCTGCAAGAGTTTTCGCTGCGTTTGCGCAGCTATGCCTAAGCTGCGGTCGCAACAGCGTTCGCATTGAAGAAGAAATGGCTCCGTTTGGAGCCATTTTTTTTACCCGAATCAGCTGGCCCCTGTCGGGTCAGTCGCGTGCCGGGGATCTGTTCGAAGCCACGCGCCGACAGCTTCCAGTACCACGTCCCGTAGTCTTCCTCGTTGCGCCGCCCTTCAAGGATGAGCAGGGCACTATCGCGACGGTATCGGACGGGCTCAGTGACGGGCTCCTCCCAGCAACAGATCGAGTAGGGCAACCAGCTCACCCGACCACTGTTGCGATCGATGGCCGCTGTCAGCAGGCACGATGCGCCACAGCCAATATTGGCCAATACAAAATGCCCGGCGAAATTCGCTGGTTGTCGCGCGGCGCGCGCCAGTTGGGTGCGGAACAATCGGTCCTGCTTGCTCTGCAGCTTGACGGTGGTGGCTGGTTTCACCTTGTTTTCAACGACCGGATAGTCCGCGAACGTCGGCGCGGCTTTCACCGTAGCGCTGGCCATCATGACGCCGGATACGCATAGCTTCGCCAAAGTCATGGGAATCCTAATAAAGGGATGGCTCATCGACTGGACTGGCGTGGCGCCGGTCCAGCCAACAAGAGATAAGGGTTGATCGCCCCGCCGATTGTATAGATGCCGTAGTGCAGATGGGGCGGGGTGGTGCGCGCGTTCCCGGTATTGCCGACGTAGCCGACCACCGTGCCTGCTGCAATGCGCTGGCCCCGCGACAGGCCCGCGAAGGTGTCCAGGTGAGCGTAGTAGTGGCGATGGCCGGCCGGACCCATGATCCATACGACGTTGCCGCCCAGCTGGTTCTGGCCGCTGTGCAGGACGACACCTTCCGTGGTGGACAGGATCGGCGTGCCCTTCTTTGCAAAGATATCGATGCCTTCGTGGCGCCGTGCGGGCGCGCGCGCGGCGCCCCAGGTATCGGCCAATCCGCGTGGCGCGACCGATGCGATCGGCATCGGCAACGTCGCCGGTGCCGGCATCGCGCTCAGCTGAGCCATATACCAGGCCGACTCCATCCATGGCAGGGCCAGCCAGGCCAACATCAGGACGACCAGCGTGACGGCCAGCCTGCGCACGAGTTTCATTGGCTTTCCAATATCGCCGGAGAAAGGCGCGATTCTACCGCGCCGCTTCTCCGCCGGCCGCGAATGGATAGAATGCGGGTATTCATATTGCATTCGAAGGCTGCCCATGTCCGAACGCTTGACCGTCGAAGTCTGGACCGACCTGATCTGCCCGTGGTGCTGGATCGGGGAACAGCGCTTCGCGCGTGCGCTGGCAGCGTTTCCCCAGCGCGAGCATGTGGCGCTGGCACACCGCTCGTTCCGGCTGATGCCGGGCCAGCGGCCGATGCCAACCGTGGACATGCTGGCCGGACGCTTCGGTTCTCCCCAACAAGCCCGCGCGATGATGGCGCATGTGGAAGGGGAGGGCGCCAAGGAAGGCCTGGCCTACCGCCTGAGCAATTCCCTTGCCGGCGACACGCTCGATGCGCACCGGCTGGTCAAGCTGGCCGAAGCGAGCGGCCTGGGCGAAGCGGCAATCGAGCGCTTGTATCGCGCCTACTTCATCGAGGAGCGTTCGCTGTTCGATCACGCGACCCTGCTGGCGCTGGTGACCGAGGTCGGCGTGGATGAGGCGCGGGCGGCCGAGGTGCTGCGCACGGACGCGTTCGCTGCCGAAGTGCTGGCCGACCAGCGTGCCGTGCAAGCCATGGGCGCGACCGGCGTGCCGTTCTTCGTCATTGGTGGGCGGGTGGCGGTGTCGGGCGCGGAGCCGCCGGCTACGTTCCTGGGTGCGCTGGAACAGGCGTGGGCAGGGCGCACGCCGAGCGTGCAGGCAGCGGGGGAAGTGTGCGGCCCGGATAGCTGCGCCTAAGGGCACCCGACAATAAAAAAACCGCCCTCAGGCGGTTTTTGTGTCGGTACCAGATCAATTATTTGATCTTGGTTTCCTTGTACATCACGTGCTTACGTGCCTTGGGATCGAACTTCATGATCTCCATTTTCGACGGCATCGTGCGCTTGTTCTTGTCGGTGGTGTAGAAGTGACCGGTACCTGCGGTCGATTCCAGCTTGATTTTGTCGCGGCCAGTTTTTGCCATGTTCGCTACTCCCTAATTAAACTTTTTCGCCACGGGCACGCATGTCGGCCAGGACGGCATCGATGCCGACCTTGTCGATCACACGCAGACCGGCGTTGGACAGTCGCAGGGAGACCCAGCGGTTTTCCGATTCTACGAAAATACGACGATTCTGCAGATTCGGCAGAAAACGACGCTTGGTTTTGTTGTTGGCGTGGGAGACGTTGTTGCCAACCATCACACCTTTACCAGTAACTTGGCAAACACGTGCCATAGCGCACTCCTTGAATAATCCAAAATTGGAAAAACGAGAGTATAGCGTGAAAACCGTCGCGTAATCAACAACTTGCGCAAAAAAATTGTGTCTCAATAAATCTCCTAAATTTAACAATCGTAAGACCGCCTCGACACCTCATGGTTGCGCATGTTCTGCGAACGAATAAACACGGTGCCCGGCTACCACAAAGTGGTCAAGTACCCGCACATCCACCAGCGCAAGCGCCTGGCTGAGCGTGCGGGTCAGCACCAGGTCCGATTCGCTCGGCTCGGGC
>JBKHWY010000015.1:0-19167 GCA_046566285.1 Gammaproteobacteria bacterium
CACGCCGCCGGGCTACGACCATGGCCTGCTGTTCGCCAAACCGGTGGGCCAGTACGCGCGTGTGGCGCGCATCGAGGAAAGCGGCAGCGGACGGCGCATGGAAGTGTGGACCAGCGAACCGTCCGCCCAGCTGTTCACGGGCAGCAGCTTCGATGGCGTGGAGATAGGGGCGCAAGGCCATCCCTACCAGCCGAACGATGGCTTCGCCTTTGAAACCGAACACCTGTCGGACAGCCCGAATCATCCAAACTTTCCGTCCACGGCGCTGTATCCCGGCAAGAGCTTCGTGGCGCTGACCAGCGTGCGCTTTTCCACGCTGCCGCCGTCCGCCAGACACGGCCGCTAGAGCTTCATGTCCGTTTTCAAATCAAAGAAACTGACCGGTGTGCTCATCGGTGCGGTGTACGGATTGATCGTGCGCGCCACCATGGGCTCGCACCATCTGCACCCTTTCCTGGAAACGGTATCGGTGGCGTTCCTGCTGGTCTGCCCCTTCAGTGTGGGCGCGGTCGCCGTGTTGTGGGGGGCCGAACCAGGCGTGAAAATACCGGTCGGGCGCCAGTTTGGCCTGGCCTGCTCCGCCATGTGGCTGTTCCTGCTGGGGGCGTTCGTCACGTTCCTGGAGGGGCTGATCTGCATCGTGCTGGTGGTGCCGGTGTTCATGATCGCGTCCAGCTTCGGCGGCCTGGTGGGAGGCCTCATTCATCACTACGCACACCGGCACAGGGGCACGCTGCCCGCGCTGGCCCTGCTGCCCTTCGTCGTCGGCCCGCTCGAACACCTGCTGCCTGCGCAGTCCAGCGAACAGAGTGCCACCAACACCATCCATATCGCCGCACCACCGGACATCGTATTCGACCAGCTGGCCGACGTGCGCGCCATCCAGCCTGACGAACTCGGGTTCACCTTCCTTCACCAGATCGGCCTGCCCAAACCCATCGAAGCAAGACTGGAGGGCCACGGCGTGGGCAGCGTGCGCACCAGCCGCTGGCAAAAGCAGGTCTGGTTCCAGGAAGTGATCACGCAATGGGACAAGCCGCGCGCACTGCACTTCCGCTTCGTGGTCCCGAAAGGCGCCATCCCACGCGAAGCCCTCGACGAGCACGTGGAAATCAACGGCGAATACTTCGAACTGGTCGATGGCGGCTTTACGCTCGCACCCGCGGCGGACGGCGGCACGGACTTGAGTCTGACGACACGTTTCAAGAACAAGTCGCGCATGAAAGTGTATGGCGACCTGTGGAGCAAGCTCGTGCTCAAGGACTTCCACCGTTCGATCCTCGGCTTGATGAAGTCGCGCGCCGAGCGCGACATGGCGCACGGGTAGCGACGTAGTCGAGCCGGAGGGATTAAAGCGTCAGCCCGAGCTCGGCCAGGATCTCGTCCTTCATCCCCTGCAGCTCGGGATTGGACAGCTTGCGCGGATGCGGCTGGGTGACGGCGAAGGTGCGCTGGATCCTGGTTGGCCGGGGCGCGAGCACCATGATGCGGTCGGCCAGGTACAGCGCTTCCTCGACATCGTGGGTGATCAGGATGACCGTGTGGCGTTCCTCCTGCAGGATGCGCAGCAGTTCGTTACGCATGCGCAGGTTCATCAGCGCGTCCAGCGCCGAGAAGGGTTCGTCCATGTACAGGATCTCGGGCTTGACCACCAGTGCCCGTGCGATTTCCACGCGCTTGAGCATGCCGCCGGAAAGCTCGCGCGGATAGGCTTTTTCGAAGCCTTTCAGCCCCACCATCTCGGCATAGTGATCGGCCAGCCGGCGCTTTTCCGCCATGCTGCCCTGGTTCAGGCCGAACATCAAATTCTCCTGCACCGTCAGCCACGGGAACACCGAGCCGTTCTGCGAGATCACGATGCCTTTCGGGCTAGGGCCGCGCACCACCTGGCCGTCGATGCTGACGGTGCCGCTGTCGGGCGCTTCGAATCCCGAGATCATTTTCATCAGGGTCGACTTGCCGCAGCCCGACGGCCCGACGATGGCGACGAATTCGCCGTCGCGCACGTCGAGCGACAGGCCATCGACCACCTTGAGCGTCTGCCCGCCCTTGGCGAAGCCCTTGTTGATCTTGTCGATGACGATCTTATCGGCCATAGCGCCACCTCACAGAGTTCAGTCCTTCCAGCCGCCGCATGATCACGTCCAGCAGCAGCCCGATGATGCCGATGATGACCATGGCCGCGATCACCAGGTCGTAGCGGTTGCCGGCATTGCGCGCGTCGATGATCATGAAGCCCAGGCCGGAACTCCTGACGATCATCTCGGCCGCCACCACCACCAGCCAGGCCACGCCGAGACTGATGCGCATGCCGACCACGATATCGGGCAGCACGGCCGGCACCACCACCTGGCGGAACATCTTGCGGCGCGAGACGCCGAAGTTCATGGCCGCGTTGATGTAGCGCTTTTCGATGGTGTGCACGCCGTTGGCGGTCTGCACGATGATGGGGAACACGGCCGACAGGAAGATCAGGAACACGGGCGAGACATCGCCCACGCCGAACCACAGGATCGCCAGCGGAATCCAGGCAATCGGTGAGATCGGCCGCAGGATCTGGAACAGCGGGTTAAGGGTGTTGTAGACCGCTTCGTGGCGCCCCATCCACAAGCCGACGGGCACCGCCACCAGCGCCGCCAGCGCGAAACCGGTGGCCACGCGCTTGAGCGAGGCGCCGATGTGCTGCCACAGGGTGCCATCGCGGGCCAGCTCCAGGGCGCCGTCCAGCACCTGCTGTGGAGTGGGGAAGATGACGGTCTGGCTGGCCACCACCGCGTAGTGCCACAGGCCGACCAAGAGGGCCATCAGCAAGAGCGGTGGCCAGACTTTGTTGAACTTATCCACGGGGGTTGGCTTTCCTTAGCGTTCCAAAAAAAGTGATGGCTTGGCGGGCGCGCCAGCGCAGACGTGCCAGGCCCGCCTCGGGGTAGGGTTCGACGATGACTTTCATCGAGCCGCTGCTGTGGGCGCTGCAATTGAATTCGTTGACCGAGACCTGGTCGAACGGCAGGCGGAAGTCCTGGCCCGGCATGATCAACACCGGCCCGAAGATCTGCGGCACGGTGTCGCCGTTGCGCAGCAGGAGAATGTCGTGCACGCCCAGGGTCAGGGTGATGGTGGCCGGCAGGATCTCGACCTTGTCGCCGGCCATGCGGCGCGCCCAGGTGCCCTTGGGGATCTCGAACAACTGGTCGCGCGTGCCGGCGGCGATCGGCGCATACGCCCCCCACAGCAGCGTGGCCACGGCGCAGGCCAGCAGCAGCCACCAGGGCCAGCGCCGTCGCGATGTTCCCGTCGAGGCCCGCATGCTAGCGCGCGAGCAGGATCGCCAGGTCGTGGGCGATATCCGCGGCGGGCCGGCCGAAGGGCATCATCGCGCGCTGGCGGCCCTGGCGGTCGATGAAGTACAGGTAGGACGAGTGGCTCATCGAATAGTCGCTGCCGCCCGCAATCGGATGCTTGGCCGCGCTGATGCCGTAGTTCTTCAGCAGCGCGGCGATCTGCGCGGCGCTGCCGGTGATGCCGATGAAGCTGGGGTCGAACTGGGCGAGGTAGCTGCGCAGGCGCGCCGCGTCGTCGCGTTCCGGATCGACGCTGATGAACAGCACCTGCACGTCCTTGCCTTGCGCGCCCAGCAGCGTGCGCGCCTGCGCCAGCGAGGCCAGCGACACCGGGCAGACCGACTCGCAGTGGGTGAAGCCGAATTCCAGCACCACCACCTTGCCGCGCGCGTCTTCCAGCTTGAAGGGCTTGCCGGTGGAGGAGGGCAGGCTGAATGCCGGCGCGGGGCGGGGCGGATCGAACACGCCGCCCTTGAGCTGCTGGGCCGCGGGAGCGGCCAAGGCCGCAGGCAGCTGCGCGCACAGGATCAGAAAGAGCAGCAGCGCTTTCACAAGACCAACTGAAGCGGTTGGACGGACTTCACGAAGCTCTCGTCCACATAGCGTTCGTAGGCGATCGGGCGTTTGAGGGTGCGCGCCTCGACCGACATCTGCATCAGTTCATCGAACTCCGCGCGGATCATGCGCAGGTCGCCGTAGGTGACGCGGTCGTGCGGATTGTCCATCACGAACTTGATGATCTTAGGGTTCTGGTTGAAGAACTTCTTGTCGCCGGCGATCACGGTGGCCTGGTCCCGGTGCGCCGGGCTGGCGTCGAGCCAGCTGCCGGCCGCCTGGATGTGGTTGACCAGGTCCTGCACCACCGGGCGCTGGGTGCGGATCACGTCCTCGCGCACGGTGAGCACGCAGCAGATGTAGTTGCGCCACTCGTCGCGCGTCATGGCCAGCGGGCGCGCGTAGCCGGCGCGCTGGGCCGCCGCGCCGAACGGCTCGCCCGTGCAGTAGGCGTCCACCGCCTTCGCGTACAGCGCGGCCGGCATGTCGGGCGGGTTCATCTCGATGATCTCGATGTCCTTCAAGGTCATGTGCTCGCGCGCCAGCATCTTGCGCAGGAACAGATAGTCGACCGCGAAGCGGCTCGGGACCGCCACCGCCTTGCCGCGCAGGTCGCGGAAGGTCCGGTAAGTGGAATCGGTGCGCACCATGATGACGGCGCCCGAGCGGTGCCCGAGCGAGACGATCTTCATGGGAATGCGGCTGTCCACCAGGTCCATCACCAGGGGCGCCAGCATGTAGGCGGCCTGGATGCGGCCGGTCATCAGGGATTCCTTGATCTCCGGCCAGCCGCTGTATTTGTGATAGACGAAAGGCGCGGGACCCAGGCGTGCACGCGCGTTGGCATTGGCCTTGGCGGTGCAGGCAATCGGCAAGGTGAGGTTGCAGGTCACGGGCAGGCCGCCCACGGCCAGCGGCTCGGCGCCGGCCCGCACCAGGCCGGGCGCGCCCAGCGGCAGCGCGGCCGCCAGCGCGCCCTTGAGCACGGCGCGGCGGCGCAGCAGGTGCGAAGTGACGGGATCCTCAGGTGTCATTGCGGCGGCGGGTGAATGTGAATATTTCTCCCGCGATTGTACACCCGCGCCGGGCCAGGGAAACTCAAGCCGGCTTCAGATCTTCCGGGCGAATGCTCCACAGGCCCGGCAGGTTGCGCCAGTAGCCGTACACGTCCATGCCGAAGCCGACCACGAACTGGTTGGGTATGCTGATTCCGACGATGTCGGCCGCAATCGGCTTGGCGCGGCCCAGCATCTTGTCGGCGAACACGGCGATGATGACTTCGGCGGCGCCCATTTCCAGCAGGCGCGCTTTCACATGGGCCAGGGTTTCGCCTTCGTCGAGGATGTCGTCGACCACCACCACGGTGCGCCCGGCCACGTTCGAGCGCGGGATGACCTTCCACACCACTTCGCCGCCTCGATCGTCGTCGCCATAGCGGGTCACGTGGATGTAGTCGAATTCGAGCGGAAAGCGCAGCTGCGGCAGCAGGTGGCCGGTGAACACGACGGCGCCGCCCATCACGCCCAGCACCAGCGGGAAGGTTTCCGCGTCCGGAGCGGCGAAGCGTGCGTTGAGGGTATCGGCCACGCTGGCCACGGCCGCCTGCACTTGCTGTTCGTCGGCGATCTGTTCGGCGTGCTCGAGCAGCTGGCGCGCGCGGTGGTGATGGAAATCCTGCATATCGGCTGCCTCGGAAGTTTGGTCGATGGGCAATTATGGTGCATAAGCCGGCGGCAGGCCGACACGATTTGGAGAGTGACGTAAAGGCCCCGTGCGCCAGCGTTCCGCGTGCGCTTACCGGCTTGGGTGGGTTGGAGTTATGATGGGGCAAACTACAGACCATTGAGCCTCCAGTTCCATGACAGAGCCCGTCCTTCAACCCGCCGGCAAGCTCGCCGCGCTGCGCGCCGCGATGGCGCGCCACCAGATCGATGCGGTCATGGTGCCGTCGTCCGACCCGCACCTGTCCGAATACCTGCCGCTGCACTGGCGCGGACGTGAGTGGCTGTCCGGCTTCACCGGCTCGGTCGGCACCTTCATCGCCACCCGGGACCAGGCCGGCGTGTGGACCGATGGGCGCTACTGGACCCAGGCGGACACCGAACTGGCCGGCACCGGGATCGCGCTGCAGAAGCTTGGTTCGGGCGCCGGCCTGGAGTACATCGCCTGGCTGGCCGCCCAGCTGCGCCCCGGGCAGAGCGTGGCCGTCGATGGACGGGTGCTGAGCCTTGCTGTGGAACGCCTGCTGGCCCAGGCCCTGGCCGCGAAAGGCGTGCAGCTGCGCCTGGACATCGACCTGCTCGACGAGATCTGGGCGGCGCGTCCGCCGCTGCCGCCGAAACCCGTGTTCGAACACCTGCCGCCGTATGCGGTGCAAAGCCGGGCCGACAAGCTGGCGCAGGTGCGCGCCGCGATGGCCGCGCACGGCGCCACCCATCACTTCATCTCCACGCTGGACGATATCGCCTGGCTGTTCAACCTGCGCGGCGCCGACGTCAGCTTCAATCCGGTGTTCGTGGCGCACGCGCTGCTCTCGCAGACTGACGCGCGGCTGTACGTCCCGGCCGGCAAGGTGGCGCCCGAGCTGGAAGCACGCCTGCGCGTCGATGGGGTGCTGCTGGCGCCCTATGAAGAGGCCAGCACCGGCTTGATCACGCTGCCCGACGACGGCACGCTCCTGCTGGATGCGCGCCGCATCACGGCCGGCATGCGGGCGGCCGTGCCGCAAGGCGTGCGTGTGGTCGAGGCCATCAACCCCAGCACCCTGGCCAAGGCCTGCAAGCTGCCCGCCGAAGCGGTCCATGTGCGCGCCACCATGGAACAGGATGGCGCGGCCCTGTGCGAATTTTTCGCCTGGCTGGACGGCGAACTGGGCAACCCGCAGCGCGCGGCGCTGACGGAAGTGGCGATCGACCATGCGATCACGGCCGCGCGTGCGCGCCGGCCCGGCTTCATCAGCCCCAGCTTTGCCACCATCGCGGGCTTTAACGCCAACGGCGCCATCATCCACTACCGCGCCAGCGAAGCGACCTGCGCGGTGATCGAGGGCGACGGCCTGCTGCTGATCGATTCGGGCGGCCAGTACCTGGGCGGCACCACCGACATCACCCGTGTGGTGCCGGTCGGCCAGCCCAGCCTGGAGCAGCGGCGCGACTTCACGCTGGTGCTCAAAGGCGTGATCGCCCTGTCCAGTGCGCGTTTTCCGCGCGGCGTGCGCTCGCCCATGCTGGACGCGCTTGCGCGCGCGCCGATCTGGGCGGCCGGCATCGACTATGGCCACGGCACCGGGCATGGGGTGGGCTACTTCCTCAACGTGCACGAGGGTCCCCAGTCGATCTCGCAAAGCGCCATGCCCGAAGCGCACACGGCGATGCAAGAGGGCATGATCACCTCGGTCGAACCGGGCATCTATCGCCCGGGACAGTGGGGCATCCGCATCGAGAACCTGGTGCTCAACCAGAATGCGGGCAATTCGTCCTTCGGCGACTTCCTGCAGTTCGAAACCCTGACCCTGTGTCCCATCGATACCCGCTGCATCGAGCGCGCGCTGTTGCGCGCCGACGAGATCGAATGGCTCAACCACTATCATGCGAGCGTGCGCGCACGCCTGTCGCCCCACGTGCAGGGCGCCGCGGCCGCGTGGCTCGCGCAACGAACGGAGGCAATCTGATGGCAGGTGCACGCTCCACCCGCGCCAGCAGCGCGGTTGAACGGCTCAAGCAGCGCACGGGCAACGACGGCTACTCGATGGCGATCACCGGCAGCGGTCACTTCCTGCTGTCCGAGCAGCCGGGCGAGGCGCCCCTGAACGCGCCGATGGAACTGGACGACTTTGTCGCCTTCGTCAACGGCCTGGGGCCGCAGGCGGTCAGGCGCGTCAGCAAGCATGACGTGGCATTCGAAAAACAGCTGGTGAAGAAGAAACCCTGATACCTCATAGCCTAATAGCTCATAGCCTAATCCTCATAGCCTAATACCTTGATACCTACCCATGACATCCTGTCGGCCTACTGGAGCGGCCCGGAACTGGCCACCAACGGCCTGATTCTGCTGAATTTGTTCGGCGCCCTGTTGCTGGGCCTGATGATCGGCTACGAGCGCTCGTACCACGGACGCGCAGCCGGCATGCGCACCTATGGCCTGGTGTGCATGGCCTCGGCCGCGCTGACCGTCATCGGCGGCTATCCCGGCTTCTGGTTCGGCGGCCATGGCGGCGCGCTGGCGGCGGTGACCGACCCCACCCGGGTGATCCAGGGGATCGTCACCGGCATCGGCTTCCTGGGCGCCGGCGTGATCATGCGCCAGGGCCTGAACGTGATCGGGCTGACGACGGCGGCCTCGATCTGGACCTCGTCTGTGGTGGGCGTGCTGGTGGGCGTGGGCTTCTACATGGCGGCGATGGGGCTGGCCTTCTTCTCGACCATGATCATGATCTACCTGAATCGCATCGAGGCCTACCTGCCTTCGCGCCACGCGCTCGCCGTCACCATGCGTTTCAAGCCCGAGTTCGTGCCGCGCGAGGATGCGCTGCGCCGCATTGCGCTGGAACGCGGCTATGAAATCGCGGGCGGTTCGCTCACCATCAGCAGCGACAAGGGCATGCAGGAATGGCATTTCGTGGCGCTGGCGCTGGCCAAGAAGACCGGCGCGCCGCTGTCCGAACTGGCGGCCGAACTGAGCGCTTTCGATGGCATCTACAGCTTCCACATCTCGCATGCCCGCAATTGATGGGTTGGGGATCGCACACGGAGACTTCATGATTGACGACGCAGTCGGCGCCCAGGATGTGCTGGACTTCTGGTTCTTGCCGAAAAACCATCCAGCTTACGGCCAGGCCCGCATGGAGTGGTTCCGCAAGGACGACGCTTTTGATGCCCAGATCCGTGACCGTTTCGGCGCCCTGGTCCGGCAAGCCCTGGCCGGCGGCCTGATCGAGTGGGATGAAACGGGCCCGGAAGGCACGCTGGCGCGCATCCTGGTGCTCGACCAGTTCACCCGCAACGCGCACCGGGGCCAACCCGAGTCGTTCGCCGGCGACGCGCTGGCGCTGGCCGCCGCCGCCCGCCTGGTCGACTCAGGCCAGCACCTGCAACTGGCGCCCATGCAGCGCGCCTTTGCCTACCTGCCGTTCGAGCACGCCGAGGACGCGCGCATGCAGGAACGCGCCGTGCAGCTGTTCACCGACCTGGCCCAGGCCGCGCCCGGTTTTGCCGACATGCTCGACTATGCGCACCGCCACCGCGGCGTGATCGCCCAGTTCGGGCGCTTCCCGCACCGGAACGCCATTCTCGGGCGCGCTTCCACGGCTGACGAGCTGGCGTACCTGGCGCTGCCGGGATCTGGGTTTTGAGCGCAGGCGCAGTGCCGACCCTGAACCTGGTCGGGGCCGGCCATGTGGGGCGCGTGCTGGGCCGCCTGTTCCGTGAAGCCGGGGCCTTCGCCGTCCAGGATGTGCTGACCCGCTCGGCGTCCAGCGCGGCTGAGGCGGTGGCCTTCATCGGCGCCGGTCATGCCGCGTCCAGCATGGATGCGCTGCGCCCGGCCGACGTATGGCTGCTGGCAGTCGGCGACGACCAGATCGCGCCGGTGGCGCGCCAGCTGGCCGAGCGTCCGCTGGCCGGCAGCGTGGTGTTTCACTGCAGCGGCGCCAAGGCGGCGGCCGAACTGGAGGCGGCCGCCCAGGCCGGCGCGCTCACGGCCAGCGTGCACCCGGTGCGCAGCTTTGCCGACCCGGCGGCAGTCGCGCGCGACTTTCGCGGCACCTTTTGCGGGGTGGAGGGCAGCGGCATCGCGGCCCTGCTGCCGGCCCTTGGCGCCATCGGCGCGCGGATTGTCCACCTCGACCCGGCCGCCAAGACCGTGTATCACAGCGCCTCGGTGTTTGCCTCGAATTACCTGGTGACGGTGATCGACGCGGCGCTGCGCGCCTACCAGGCGGCTGGCGTGCCGGCAGCGCTGGCGCGCGAACTGGCCGCGCCGCTGGCCACGGAAACGCTGGCCAATGTGCTGCGGCTGGGGCCGGAGGCGGCCCTGTCGGGGCCGATCGCACGTGGCGACCACGCCACAGTGGCGCGCCAGCAGCTCGCCGTGGATGGCTGGGATGCACCGACCGGAGAACTGTACCGGGCCCTGGCCGAAGCCACCCGCGCCTTGGCGGCGCGCCGCTGAGGCGGGCCGATCGGCGCGCGGTATCCGTGTCGAGATGGCAGTTTTGCCATTACCGCACTGCAAAAAAGATGCACTCAAGCATCGACAAATTCGGAAAACCTCAATAAGCTTGGCACTCTGGAAGATTGAGCGAACCAGCTCGAGCGAACGACGGGCCGTTGCGGCAGCGGGGTTCACCGACGGTCTGCGCCACTGAGGAGACGATCATGTTATTTTTGAAGAGCACAACGGTAACCAAGGCGCCCGGCATCTATGAGGTCGACGTGGCGGCCAAGCCGCCGGGTAAGACCTTCGGGATCTACCTCGCCACCGACCCGGACAACCCGCCCAACGCCGTGCTGGCCGCGCTGGCCGAGCTGGGTTTCCAGAACACCCGCCGTTCCGCCTACACCCACAAGGACAAGGGCAAGGTGCTCGACCTGCATTTCCAGAAGAACGGCACCGATCTCTTCAACGGCTGGAAGACCGACGAGTGCACGGCCAACCTGGCTGCCATCGACACCCTGTTCGGCAATGTCGGCATCAAGGTCACGCCGCGCGTGATGAGCCTGGCCGAAGCCTACGCTTGACGCGCTGCGGCCGTCAGGCCGTCACTTCGATGTGATACAGCGCCCACGGGCAGCCGCCGAAGCGCTGCGCCAGCGGGCGCGCCTGCGCCTGCGGGTCGCGGTCGACATCGTACAGGGCCCACAAGGGGCCCAATCCTCCCAGCGCCATCGGCTGGCCGTCCAGGTGGGTGGCCACGATCCACTTCTGCAAGCGCGCATCCTGCATGCTGAGCGCGGCGGCGTAGCCGTCCACGGCGCGCAGCGCCAGCTTGCTGCCCTTGGCGCCGGCCACCGTCAGCACATCCACCAAACGCGGGCCGCGCAGCGTGTGCACCTTGCCATCGTATTCCAGGGTCGGGCCGATCTGGACCGAAGGCAGGGCCTGCAGGGCCGGGAAATCGAAGCTAAAGGCCTTCTCGAAGCTTAGCTTTTGCTTGCCCATCATGATGTCGCGCACCGGATCGAAGGGGCCGCGATTGGTGCGCGTGATCGCGCCGGTAATCGTCAGCAGGGCCGGTCCCCCGGAGCTCTTCGGCGTGGCGGCCGCGGCCGGGATGGCGGGAGCAAGGCCGGCCAGGGCGGCGGCGCCGAGAAAGTCGCGTTTGTTCATGCGAGAATCGTCAAGTCGTTGGCAAGCCGCCATCATAGCCGAAGTGCCCTTCATGGATCTGTTTGCCTCCCCAGGCGTTCTCACTCCCATTCCCCTTCCCGACGCGACGCTGGCCTACCTGGCCCAGTTGCCCTTGCCCATGTCGAACGAGGCCGTGTTCGAGCAATTGCTGGCTGAAACCGCCTGGCGCGCCGAGTCGATCACCCTGTGGGGCCGGCGCATTCCGCAGCCGCGCCTGACGGCCTGGCACGGGGAGGCGTCGTACACCTATTCCGGCCTGAAACTGGATCCGGCGCCGTTCACCCCCTTGCAACTCACCATCAAGCAGGCGGTCGAGACTGTGACCGGGCTGTCGTTCAATTCGGTTTTGCTGAACCTGTATCGCAACGAGCGCGACAGCATGGGCATGCACAGCGATAACGAGCCCGAGCTGGGCCCGGAGCCTGCCATCGCCTCGGTCAGCTTCGGCACCACCCGCACGTTTATCCTCAAGCACCGGCATACGAAGCAGACCTTGAAAGTCGATCTGGCGGCCGGCAGCCTGCTACTTATGGCGCAAAAGACACAGGCGTTCTGGCTCCATGGCATCAACAAGTCCAGCCGTGCGGTTGGACCACGCATCAACCTAACTTTCCGCAAAATCAGCTAGTTACACGCTAACTCGGCAGTAAAATCGCCATACATATATCTGAACGGCGAGTCAGTAATCTTACAATTTGAAACAAGTCTTACGAAAAGCCTCTGCCATTGTCGTTTTGACGATGCTATCTTGGCCATGTCGCGATTCATTGTGAATTGCGAACCAGACGTGTTTTAACCTTTGAGATTACGGAGTTCGCCCATGAAAAAACTGATTTTCGCCCTGATCGCAGCCGCCACCGCCATGAGCGCCGCCCACGCGCAAGGTCCTTACGTTGGCCTGGGCGTTGCCTCGACCGACCACGAGTACAACTTCAGCGGCGCCGACGGCGACGGCTGGAAGGCCAACGCCAAGATCTTCGGCGGCTACGAGTTCGACCAGACCTGGGGCATCGAAGCCGGCTACACGGACATCCGCAAGGCCGACGCGCGCTACACTGTCGGCAACACCAACGGCACACTGCACACCGACGGCAACCGTTCCTACATTGCCGCCAAGGCTAACTTGCCGATCAACGAGCAGGTATCCGTGTACGGCAAGCTGGGCGTGGGCTACAGCAAGGTGAAGGCGTCGACCAGCGTGCCGAACCTGTCGTGGAGCGACAGCAAGACCGAAGCCTACGGTGGCCTGGGCGCCCAGTACGCGCTGAACAAGAATGTTGCCCTGACCCTGGAATACGAGCGTTATGGCAAGAAGAAGGACGTTGGCGCCAAGGCTGACCAGATCACGGTCGGCGCCCGCTACGCCTTCTGATAATGGTTAGACCCCGGTAAGTTTGCACTTACTCCTCGATAGAGTCTCCTGTTGGGCCGCCCAGTTCACACTGCGCGGCCTTTTTTGTCGTCCGGATTTTTTACTTAAGTGCTTGCTTAAGTATGGGAAGTCGATATACTTAAGCGCATGCTTAACAATCCTGATTCCCTCGATCTGGCGTTTCACGCCATGGCCGACCGCACCCGCCGGGCCATCCTCACGCGGCTGGCCAAAGGGCCGGTCACGCTGAGTGCCCTCGCCAGTCCGCTGGAAATGTCGCTGCCGGCAGTCATGCAGCACGTGAGCGTGCTGGAGAAGGCCGGCCTGGTGCGCAGCGAAAAGCAGGGGCGGGTGCGTACCTGCCAGCTGCAGCCGGAAGCCTTGAGCCTGGCCGAACAATGGATCAATGAACGCCGCAGCGAGTGGGAGCGCAAGCTCGACCGCCTGGGCGATTATCTGGACACACTGACTCTCGACACAGTCACCAACGAAGGAGGCGACGATGGCAGCAAACCTTGATGTGCAAGAACCAGCGCAACTGGAAACCGCAGGGCCGGTGGAACTCACACGGCTGTACAAATTCAACCGCGCCCAGGTGTATGCGGCCTGGACCCGCGCCGAGCACCTGCAGCGCTGGTTCGCGCCCGATTGCTTCACGGTGCCCTTCGTCACGCTCGATCCGCGTGCGGGCGGCACCTTCGATTTGTGCATGCGCTCGCCGCAAGGGACCGACCACTGGATGCGCGGGCGCTTCCTGGAGCTCGTGCCGGACGAACGCGTCGTGTTTGAAAGCCGGGTGACCGACGCGGCCGACAGCCCGCTGTTTACCGCCACCACCACGGTCACGCTCACGCAGGACCCGTGCGGCACCCGGGTCGATGTCTCGCAACGCTATGTGCTGCACCAGACCATTGCGCGCCAGATGATCGGCGGAGCGCGCGAAGGCTGGACCCAGACCCTGCGCCGGCTGGACGAAGCGCTGGAGGAAGACGCGCGCAGTTTTGGCGCGCGCACGGCAGTGCACGCCACGTTTCGCCTGGAACGCCGCTACAAGGCCGCGCCGGCGCGGGTATTTCACGCGCTCACCGATCCGGAGGCCAAGGCGGCCTGGTTCGGCGGCGGCGCAACCGTGCTCGAGCGCCGCATGGACGTGCGCGTCGGCGGCGCCGAGTACCTCAAGGGCCAGTGGGAGGGCGGGGCCACGTCCACCTTCGACTGCCATTACTACGATGTGGTTCCCAACGAGCGCCTGGTGTACACCTACGAGATGTTCCTCAACGAGCGCAAGATCTCGGTGTCGCTGGCCACCTTCGAGCTCCGGGCCGATGGGACGGGCACCCAGGTGGTGCTGACCGAGCAGGGCGTGTTCCTGGACGGGTACGATGACGCCGGCTCGCGCGAGCATGGCACCAATTACCTGCTCGATGCGCTGGGCAAGGCGGTGGACGGCTGACGCCGGCGCTGCTCAGTGACGATCAGTGAAGAGGCGCCTGCGCGCGCCCGCTGGGTACGATCAGTCCGGCCGCGACAAAGCGGTGGTGCGAGGACCACGGCCACTCTTCCACCGTGCGGCAGAAGCCGTGGCGCAGTGGATCGGTGTGCACGTAGTCGACCAGGCGGTTGTAGTCGGCATCGTCCTCGATCGCATAGTCGCGGTAATGGCGCTCCCAGATGGCATCGTTTCCACGCAAGCGCGTGGATTTGCTCAGCGCTTTCGAAAAAGCGATCTTGACGGAACGCCAGCGGCTGGCGCAGTCGGTGTCGCCCGGCGGCAAGGTCCAGATGGCATGGGCATGGTCCGGCAGGGCCACCCAGGCATCGACGTGGAAGGGTTTCTTGCTGCGGGCCTGGCGGATGGCCTCGCCAAATGCGGAGATGTGGTCGGTCAGCAAGGTACTGCCGCGTTCCTGCAGCCGCACGGTGAAGAAGTAAGTCTGTCCCGGAACCCGGTTATCGCAGTATTGGCTCATGGCTCATGGCTCGTGTCTGTGCCGAGGTCGGGCACCGTGGATGTCTCAAGGGTAAGAGGCAGTTCAAAGCGAACTCATCTGTTGTTGAATTCTACACAGAATAGAATTTCCTCGGTGCACGATTGACAACACTTTCCCATTAACGCCGAGGCTGCTCCATTCGACTACAGGAAAACAAAAATGGCTCCCAAAGGGAGCCATTCTTTTGTATCAAGATGTGACGTGCAGACGTCGGTGTATCAGGTCGTGAGCGGCTTGTAGCGGATGCGTTTCGGCTTGGCGCCTTCCTCGCCCAGGCGCTTCTTCTTGTCCGCTTCGTATTCCTGGTAGTTACCGTCGAAGAACACGACTTGCGAATTGCCTTCGAAGGCCAGGATGTGGGTGGCAATGCGGTCCAGGAACCAGCGATCGTGCGAGATGATCACGGCGCAGCCGGCATAATCCTCCAGCGCCTCTTCGAGCGCCCGCAAGGTGTCGACGTCGAGGTCGTTGGTGGGTTCGTCGAGGAGCAGCACGTTGGAGCCGGACTTGAGGATCTTGGCGAGGTGCACGCGGTTGCGCTCGCCGCCCGAGAGGCTGCCGATCACCTTTTGCTGGTCGCCGCCCTTGAAGTTGAAACGGCCCAGGTAGGCGCGCGACGGCATCTCGAAGCGGCCCACCTGCAGCATGTCGGCCCCGCCGGTGACGTCCTCGAACACGGTCTTCTTGTTCTCCAGGTCGTCGCGCGTCTGGCCCACCAGCGAGACACGCGCGGTCTGGCCGATCACGACTTCGCCGCTGTCGGGCTTGTCCAGCCCGGCGATCATCTTGAACAGGGTCGATTTACCGGCGCCGTTGGGGCCGATGATGCCGACAATGGCGCCCGGCGGCACGGTGAACGACAGGTTGTCGATCAGCAGGCGGTCGCCGAATGCTTTCGAGACGTTCTTGAATTCGATGACTTCATTGCCCAGGCGCTCGGCCACGGGAATGAAGATCTCCTGGGTCTCGTTGCGCTTCTGGTATTCGTATTCGGACAGTTCATTGAAGCGGGCCAGACGGGCCTTTGACTTGGCCTGGCGCGCCTTGGGATTCTGGCGCGCCCACTCGAGTTCCTTGGCCAGCGCCTTCTGGCGCGCCGACTCGCTCGCTTCTTCCTGCTTCAGGCGTGCTTCCTTCTGCTCCAGCCAGGACGAGTAATTGCCCTTCCAGGGAATGCCGTGGCCACGGTCCAGTTCCAGGATCCATTCGGCGGCGTTGTCGAGGAAGTAGCGGTCGTGGGTGATGCCCACCACGGTGCCGGGGAAGCGCACCAGGAATTGTTCCAGCCACTCGACCGATTCGGCGTCCAGGTGGTTGGTGGGTTCGTCCAGCAGCAGCATGTCGGGTTTGCTCAGCAGCAGCTTGCACAGCGCCACGCGGCGCTTTTCGCCCCCCGACAGCACGCCGATTTTGGCGTCCCAGGGCGGCAGGCGCAGCGCGTCGGCGGCCATCTCCAGCTGCAGGTTCAGGTTGCCGCCGTCGCTGGCGGCAATGATCGCTTCCAGGCGTTCCTGTTCCTTGGCCAGCGCATCGAAGTCGGCATCCTCGTCGGCATACGCCGCGTACACGGCTTCCAGCTTGGCTTGCGCCTCGAAAGCTTCGCCCAGGCCCGATTCGACCTCCTGGCGCACGGTCTTGTCCGGATCGAGCTGCGGTTCCTGCGGTAGGTAGCCGATGTTCAGGCCCGGCATCGGGCGCGCTTCGCCCTGGATGTCGGTGTCGATGCCGGCCATGATCTTCAGCAGCGTGGACTTGCCGGAGCCGTTCAGGCCCAGCACGCCGATCTTAGCGCCGGGGAAGAACGACAGCGAAATGTCTTTCAGGATCTGGCGCTTGGGCGGGACGATTTTGCCCACGCGGTTCATGGTGTAGACGTAATTTGCCATTAGGGAATGATCTCGAGTTAATCCGATTGAAACGAAAGTTGGACAGCATACGATAAAAGGGCGGCAAACAGTAGTGCCACCCGCGCCCGGCCGCCCGTTCAGCTCCGCCTGAGCAGCCCTTCGATGGCGTACACCGCCAGCGCCGTCCAGATCATCGCAAAGCCGATCATGCGTTCGAAGGTAAACGCTTCGTGGAACATGAAGATGCCCAGCGACAGCTGCAGGGTGGGGCCGATGTACTGCAGCAGGCCCAGCACCGACAGGGGAATCTGGCGCGCGCCGGAAGCGAACAGCAGCAGCGGAATGGCGGTGATCGGCCCGGCCGCCGCCAGCAGCCAGCGGGTCGGATGGTCGGCCGCCGCGAAACCGTTCACGCCATGCACGCCCATCCACACGAGGTAGGCCACGGCGAACGGGAACAGCAGCATGGTCTCGAAGGTCAGGCCTTCCAGCGCGCCCAGCGCGGCCGTCTTGCGCAGCAGGCCGTAGCCGCCGAAGGTGGCCGCCAGCAGCAGGGCGATCCAGGGCATGTGGCCGGCCTGCCAGGTCAGCCACATGACGCCGGCGGCGGCGATGCCGATGGCGCTCCACTGCACCGGGCGCAGGCGTTCCTTGAGCACCAGGTAGCCCAGCATCACGTTGACCAGCGGGTTGATGAAATAGCCCAGGCTCCCTTCGATCACATGGCCGCTGTTGACAGCCCAGATGTACAGCAGCCAGTTACTCGACAGCAGGATCGAACTGGCGGCAAAACTGGCCACTACCCGGCCCTTGCCGCGCAGGCCGGACAACCAGCTCCATTGCCCGCGCAGGGTCACCACCACCACCAAAAAGGCCAGCGACCAGACGATCCGGTGCGCCAGGATCTGCGTGGGCGGGATGGCCGCCAGCGCGTGGAAATACAGGGGAAACGCGCCCCACAGCACGAAGGCGAGGGCGGCGGAGATGATGCCAGTACGCATGGGCGAGAATTCAGTAACAACCGGTTTGGCATTATCGCCGAGATGGCGCAAGCTTGCCGCCGGGCCCTGCCGGCGCCGGCCGCCACTGGCGTGCGCCGCCTGCACCCGTTTTTCGCCAGCATGGCAGGCTTTGCCAGGCCGGCCATGCAAACGGAATTCCCTTGCATTTTTCCCAAGGCTATTTTATTGTGCGACGCACCATAACAAGAATGGGGTCGAATCTTGACACCTGAACACAAGAAGAGCAGCCTTGCCGCGCTCACCCTGGCCGCCGTCGGCATTGTCTACGGCGACATCGGCACCAGCCCGCTGTACACATTCAAAACCCTGTTCGATCCCGAACACGGCCTCGCCCTGAACACCGCCAACCTGCTGGGCGTCACCTCCCTGATCTTCTGGGGGCTGACCCTGATCCTCTCGCTCAAGTACGTCAGCCTGGTGCTGCGCGCCAACAACCGCGGCGAGGGCGGGATCATGGCGCTGATGGCGCTGGCCCTGGGGTCGGTCGGGCGCACCTCGCGCTTCCACGCTCCCTTGATGCTGCTGGGGGTGTTCGGCGCCACCATGTTCTATGGCGACAGCGTGATCACCCCGGCCATCTCGGTGCTGGGCGCGATCGAAGGTCTGGAAGTGGCCGCGCCCGCGCTGGAACAATATGTGGTGCCCCTGACCATCGTGGTGCTGGTCGGTTTGTACTCGCTGCAAAAGCACGGCACCGCCGGCATCGCGCGCCTGTTCGGGCCCGTCATGATGCTGTGGTTTGTGTCGCTGGCCGTCATGGGCGTCATCAATATCGCCGAGGCGCCCGAGATCCTGGCCGCGCTCAACCCCTTCGAAGCGCTACGCTTCATGCTGGCCAACCGCTTCATCGCCTTTGTCGCGCTGGGCGCCGTGGTGCTGGCCTTTACCGGCGCCGAAGCGCTGTACGCGGACATGGGCCACTTCGGCAAGCGTCCGATCCGCCTGGCCTGGTTCCTGATCACCTTTCCCGCCCTGATCCTGAATTACTTCGGCCAGGGCGCGCTCCTGATCCGCCACCCGGAATACGCCGGCAATCCCTTCTTCAACCAGCTGGGCAGCTGGAGCATCTATCCGCTGGTGGTGCTCTCCACCATGGCGGCGGTGATCGCCTCGCAGGCCACCATTTCGGGCACCTTCTCGATGACCAAGCAGGCCATCGCCCTGGGCCTGCTGCCGCGCATGCGCGTGCTGCACACCTCGGCCAGCGAGATCGGCCAGATCTACATCCCGGCCGTGAACTGGCTGCAGCTGATCGTCGTGCTGATCGCAGTGGTGGGCTTCCAGTCTTCCGACAACCTGGCAGGCGCCTACGGCATCGCCGTGACGGCGACCATGCTGTGCACCACCGTGCTGACCTTCTTCGTCACGCGCTACCGCTGGCACCTGCCGCTGGCGCTGTGTTTCGGCGCGACCGGGTTTTTCATCATCATGGACATCATGCTGTTCTCGGCCAGCACGCTCAAGCTCCTGCATGGCGGCTGGTTCCCGCTGCTGTTGGGCGCCATCCTGTTTACCGTCATGCTGACCTGGAAGGGCGGGCGCGAACTGGTGCAGCAGAACCTGCAGAAGCACGCCATTCCGCTGGCCGACTTCCTGGAGTCGCTGTTCGTGGCGCCCCCCACGCGCGTGTTCGGCACCGCCATTTTCCTGCGCGGCGAGAACGACGGCGTGCCGCATGCCATGCTGCACAAC
>JBKHWY010000015.1:19177-19455 GCA_046566285.1 Gammaproteobacteria bacterium
GGGTGGTATTCCTGACCGTGCGCATCCAGGAAGTGCCGTACGTGCCGGAGGCCGAACAGATCGTCATCACGCCGCTGGGCCACAACTGCTTCCAGCTGGACGTGAACTACGGCTTCAAGGACGAGCCGGACATCCCCGACGTGATGGCGCTGTGCCGCCAGCGCGGGATGGTGTTCGAGATGATGGAGACCTCGTTCTTCATCGCGCGCCAGACCATCATCTCGACGCCGGGCGTGGGCATGGCGCCATGGCGCGAACACCTGTTTGTGGTCATGTCG
>JBKHWY010000016.1:0-19177 GCA_046566285.1 Gammaproteobacteria bacterium
CTCGAGGCGGTCGGCGGCGACCCGGAAGCCATCACCGGACCCGATGTCACCGCCGCCGCGATGGGCGGCGAGCCGAACGCGGTCGAGCTGATCGGCGACGTGGGCACCTGGCTGGGCCGCGGCATCGCCAACCTGGCCGCCGCGCTCGACCCGGAGGTGGTGGTGATCGGCGGCGGCGATACCGGTTCGGACTGCGTGGGCACCTCGAACCGCCACGGCGCCGCGTCCGTGACCCAGTTCGAACTGATGCCGATGCCGCCGGAACAGGAAAACAAGCCGCTGGTGTGGCCGTACTGGCCGACCAAGCTGCGCACCTCGTCCTCGCACGAGGAAGGCTGCAAGCGCGACTGGGCGGTGGCCACCAAGCGCCTGGAAGGCAAGAACGGCAAGGTCGAGAAGCTGATCGCCTGCCGCGTCGAGTGGAAAGACGGCAAGATGACTGAAGTCGAAGGTTCGGAATTCGAAATGAAGGCCGACCTGGTGCTGCTGGCCATGGGTTTTGTGTCGCCCGTGCAGAGTGTGCTGGACGCGTTCGGCGTGGATAAGGACAATCGCGGCAACGCCAAGGCCAGCACCGATGGCGAAGGCTGCTACAAGACCTCGAAGGCCAAGGTGTTCGCCGCCGGCGACATGCGCCGTGGCCAGTCGCTGGTCGTGTGGGCGATCCGCGAAGGCCGCCAGGCTGCGCGCGAAGTCGACGCATTCCTGATGGGTTCGTCGGTACTGCCGCGCTAAGCACTATTCGCTTTACTCGAAACGCCGGCATTGACCGGCGTTTTTTTATGGCCGATCGGATCCAGAACTGCGCTAAGCTTCACCTTCATTCAATTCATTCAACATCGGAGGAACGCCATGGTCAGCAAGAACACGATTTGCCTGTGGTACGAGCGCGATGCGCTGGAAGCGGCGCAGTTCTATGCTGCCACCTTTCCGGACAGCGCGGTGGGCAAGGTCTTCCGCGCCCCCACCGACTACCCGGCCGGCAAGGCAGGCGACGTGCTCACGGTCGAGTTCACCGTGATGGGCATCCCCTGCCTGGGCTTGAACGGCGGGCCGGGCGTGAAGCACAGCATTGCGTTTTCCTTCCAGGTGGCCACCGACAACCAGGAGGAAACCGATCGCCTGTGGTCGGCCATTGTCGACAATGGCGGCAAGGAAAGCGAATGCGGCTGGTGCGAGGACAAGTGGGGCCTGTCGTGGCAGATCACGCCGCGCGTACTGACCGATGCCATCGCCAGCGCCGACCCCGGCGTGGCCCAGCGCGCCTTCCAGGCCATGATGACGATGAAGAAGATCGACGTGGCGGCCATCGAGGCGGCCATCCGCGCCTAGGGGCAGGGTGCGGCGGGCCGAGCGCATGATAAAAATTCGCTCAGCTTGCACATCCAATATTGCTTTTTTTCGTGCAATAATCGTTCGTATTTATTTGCAACAAGCCTGAACGAACCTGCATGAAACCCACCGTCGTATGAAACCTACTACCAATACCGCATTGCGCGTGATGGAGCTGTTTCCCACGCCGCTGTTCATCGTACAAACCGAAGGACTGGATAACCACCAACTGAGCGCCGAGCTGTATGCGGTGCGGGATGAGGAAGCGCGCGCCGGCATCGCCGACAAGGAAGGGCGCTCGAACCTGGGTGGCTTTCGCAGTTACGACGTGCTCGACCGTGCAGCCTTCCAGCCCCTCAAGCAACATATCCTGAAGACCCTGAACGAACACATGGTCAAGGGCAAGTGGTTTGCCGAGCCGGAGGTCAGCGCCGCGCAGTTCGCCAGCATGTGGGGCGTGATCAATAGCCGGGGCCACTCCAACAGCACCCACAACCACCCGGACTCGTGGATGAGCGGCGTCTACTACGCGCGGGTGCCGTCCGATCCGTCCAAGGCCGGTTCGATCGGCTTTCGCGACCCCATCCTGGCGCGCAGCTTCACCCAGGCGTTCTACCGTTCGGTGCAGTCGGAGCTGTGCTCGATCGAGCCGAAGGAAGGCTTGCTGATCCTGTTTCCCAGCTGGGCGGAGCATTTTGTCGGCCCCAACCAGACCGATGAGGACCGGATCGCGATTTCGTTCAATATTCGCCACGTCAGCACCCTGCGCTAAGCAGGACTCTGGCTGTTATCGCTATCAGAGAAACGCTGCGCTGAGGTCACACGCTCCCGTTGACACGGGGGACGCTTCCGCCTACACTCGATGTTGACGCTAACATCATTGCTTTGTCTTCTAGGAAACCTCGAGCACAGCGGTGATAGCAGCGCAGCGTCAAGACAGGAACATCAGCAGGACGCACGTGCTTTCCGTGCGTTTTTTATTAAGTCCGCTTGAAAACGATTTCACGATGGTGCAAGGGAAATGCGTCGAGCCCATCCGTATCACGTTTTCGGCAGGTCTTAACATCCTGCTTCAGTTGTAGTTTTGCAACTGGTCGTTCAAATCCACGCAGAATTGCTTGCCGAGCATTAGTAAACAAGACACAATGATTTGCAGGAAAACGTTTTCAAGGCTCAGCAGCAAAGCCTGTGGTGATAGCGCAACCTTCGATACGCCGCCCAGCGGCGCAGCGGATGAGACGGGATTACAACAAGGCCGTATAACATTTTCATAACACAATTGACAGTATTTCAAACATCGAAATACACTCGATTGATCGCGCTATCATTCTGACAAAGCTAGCGCACCCGCCACCAGGACGACGAGAGATCGCTGGGGCATACAGCATAAAAATCGAAAAAAATCGGCACCGACAGGTCGACAAGGAGATACGCATGAACAGCTTATGCAGCCACGCGCACCATTGCTTGCATCCCGCCGCCGCATGTCGCGTTGCCCGCCGGGATTGACGTGCATGCCGCCCCGACGCGGCCCTTCGCATCGACACCGATAGTCCGACGCCGGTCCAGCGCAGCACCTGCCTGCACCGCCGTCCAACGAACACAGCAGTCCCGATGGATGATCGCTTGATTGTTTACCGCATTCCAACGTAGTTCGTAGTACCCCCACCCCGGAGCTGCGCCGCCTGGCAGCGCGCTTCGGAACGATAGTCAGAGAGGAGAAGCAGTGCGTAACCATAAGAATGAGATGTTCGTTCAGCCGAAGACCCAACAGCGGTTGATCACCCTGGCAGTTGCCAGCGCATGCGCAGCATTTGCGCCCGCCTATGCACAGACCGCCGGCGCAGCCGCCGATGCGGGCGAACCACAGAAAGTGGTCGTGACCGGTATCCGCGCCGCGATGCAATCGACCATGAACCTGAAGCGTAACGCCGACGGCTTCGTGGACGGTATCGTGGCCGAAGACATCGGTAAGTTCCCTGATACCAACCTGGCGGAATCGCTGCAGCGTATCTCGGGCGTGTCGATCGACCGTAACCTGGGCGAAGGTGCACGCGTGACCGTGCGCGGCGTCGGCCCGGACCTGAACATGGTGCTGCTGAACGGTCGCCAGATGCCGACCTCGGCCATCGACAACCTGAACGGCCGTTCCTTCGACTTCGGCAACCTGGCATCGGAATCGATCTCCCAGCTGCAGGTGTACAAGTCGAGCCGTGCCGACACCCCACCCGGCGGCATCGGCGCCACCATCAACGTGATGACCGCCCGTCCGTTCGACCGTCCTGGCATGCAGGCGTCGGTGGGCGTGAAGGCCGTGTATGACGAGTCGAACAACCGTCTGCCAGGCGATGTCAAGACCGGCAAGACGCTGACCCCTGAAGTGTCGGGCATCTACAGCAACACCTTCGGCATGTTCGGCGTGTCCATCTCGGCCAGCCACCAGGTGCGTAACTCGGGCGAGAACAACGCCCTGATCCCGAACGGCTACGTCGGTCCTTACCTGGGCAGCGAATCGACCAACGTCGAGCGCCTGACCCCGGCCTTCCCGGGCGCGATCAAGAACTACCCTGATCCGACCGACATCTACATGTGGCCGCACAACGCCAACTACAACGTGCGCGGCACCCACCGCGAGCGTACCAACGGCCAGCTGACGTTCCAGTTCAAGCCGAACGCGGACCTCCTGACCACGCTGGACTACACCTATTCGCAGAACAAGGTGCACGGCAAGTACAACGAGATGAGCGTCTGGTTCAACAACGGTGCCTCGGCTGGCGAATACAGCGACGGCCCCGTGGCCGCTCCGCTGCAATACCGCAGCGACATCTCCTACCGTCAAGTGGCGCCGGAAGACCTGTCCAACAACGGCGGCGACTACGGCACCAAGTCGACCAACAACTCGATCGGTATCAACCAGCAGTGGAAAGTCAATCCAGGCCTGAAGCTGACCCTGGACGCGCACCACTCGACCGCCGTGTCCGAGCGCGACAGCCCGTTCGGCACCGGCAACGACCTGGCCACTGCCCAGTTCAACCGCAAGGCCACCACCGTCGACTTCACCCAGTACATGCCAGTGGTGGGCGTGGAAGTGACCGATCCGAACGCACCGCACAAAGTGACCGGCTCGTGGTTCAACGACGGCTACCAGAAGATGACGGTCGACCAGATCCAGATCGGCGGACGCCAGTCGCTGTTCGAGAAGTCGACCCTGAACTTCGGCCTGTCGACCACCAAGGTCAAGAACCACTCGATCTACAAGCAGGTGCAATCCCCGACCTGGGGCGGCGCCGGCGACCAGCCGTACGACCAGTCGCTGTGGCACACCAACAGCCTGCCGCAATACTTCGGCGAACTGGGCGGTTCGGGCTCGCCCAACCTGCTGCAGACCCTGTACACCTTCGACTTCGCCGCCATGCGCGACGCAGCGATCAAGAACACCGGCAACGCAGCGAACTACACCGCGACGCTCACCAATCCTGACTGGGATCGCCAGACCCAGGAAAAGAGCAAGTCCCTGTACCTGCAGTTGAACACGGACTGGGAAATCGCCGGCATGCCAGCGCACACCGGCATCGGCGCGCGCTACGAGAAGACCGACGTGGTCTCCACTACCCTGTCGACCGTGCCGACCTCGGTGGTGTGGAAGTCGCAGAACGAATTCTCGGTGGTCTCGACCGGCCAGGCCTTCGTGACCGGCACCGGCAGCTACCACCACGTGCTGCCTAGCCTGGACTTCGACATCGATCCGCGTTCGGACCTGAAACTGCGCGCCAGCTACGGTGAAACCATCGGCCGTCCGCTGTACGACCAGATCATCGCCAGCACCAGCCTGTCCAACCAGGCCGGCGTGACGGGCGTGACCGGTAACGCCGGTAACCCGGGCCTGAAGCCAGTCAAGTCGAAGAACTTCGACGTGTCGGCCGAGTGGTACTACAGCAAGCAGTCGATGGCCTCGATCGGCCTGTTCCACAAGAAGCTGAACAACTATGCCGGCCTGTCGGTCGTGCAGAGCCAGCAAGCCGGCCTGACCACCCCGGTCAAGGGCAAGTACTGGAACCAGGCCGTGGCCGGCGCCGGTGCGGGCGGCGGTGGCTGCCGTGAAGACGACACCACTTGCATCCGTAACTACATCTTCCGTACCTTCAACGGCCAGCCAGGCGTGGTCGCCAAGTCGCTGACCCCGAACGGTCTGGGCGTGATCGAAGGCGACATCACTGGCCAGCCAGGCGATCCAGCCATCGTTACCCGCGTGACCACTCCGGTCAACGAGAAGGGCGACAAACTGAAGGGTGCTGAATTCAACATCCAGCACATGTTCGGCACCAGCGGCTTCGGCATCCAGGCCAACTACACCCTGGTGAAGTCGGGCCTGAAGTTCAACAACACCGGCCTGGGCAATCAGTTCGCCCTGGTAGGCATGTCGGATTCGGCCAACCTGGTCGGTATCTACGAAGATGCGAACTTCACGGTGCGTGCGGCGTACAACTGGCGTGACAAGTTCCTGGTCACCCCAGCGGACAACAGCAACCCGAACCCGCGCTACCGCGACGCCTACGGCCAGCTGGACGTGTCGGTGGGCTACAACATCAACAAGAACCTGTCGGTTCAGTTCGAAGGCATCAACCTGACGGACGAAACCGTGCGTGACTACGGCCGTGCCGAAACCCTGGTGCTGAACGCCATCCAGCAGGGTCCGCGCTACATGCTGTCGGCTCGTTACAAGTTCTGATTCGATGTGTTCCAGGCCGGCCCGGTGCGAACCTGGCCGGCCCTTGACGAGACGGGCCGCCCACGCGGCCCGTTTTTTTTGGGGCAGCATGAATGACTTGTGTCACCATTGCCGTTTTGCCTCAGCCGTTTTTTTCTTCACCCTTCACGGACCATTCCAGCATGGATATGCATTCCTCATCCCAGCCTGCCTCTCCCCGGCCGCTGCGCCACATCGTCATCCTGGGCGGCGGCTCGGCCGGCTGGCTGTGCGCCGGCGTGCTGGCCGCCGAGCACCAGGCCCGCCTGGGCTCGGAAGTGCGCATTACCCTGCTTGAATCGCCCAACGTCGCGCCCATCGGCGTGGGCGAAGGCACCTGGCCGACCATGCGCGGCACCCTGGCGCGCATCGGCGTGTCCGAATTCGACTTCGTGCGCGAGTGCGACGCCTCGTTCAAGCAAGGCTCGCTGTTTGCCCGCTGGGTGACGGGCGCCGACGACGATTTCTACTTCCATCCCTTCACCCTGCCGCAAGGCTATGGCGAAGCGAACCTGGCGCGCCGGCGCCAGGAGCGCTATCCGACCGTGCCCTACGCCGAACTGGTCACCGACCAGACCCAGTTGTGCCAGCAGGGCCGCGCGCCCAAGCAGTTCGGCACGCCCGAATACGCGGCCGTGGCCAACTATGGCTATCACCTGGACGCGGGCAAGTTCGGCGTATTCCTGCGCCGCCACTGCACTGAACTGCTGGGCGTGCGCTACCTGCAAGACCACGTGGTGGGCATCAACTCCCACGCGGACGGCGACATCGCCTCGCTGCAGACGCGCGAGAACGGCGCCCTGGAAGCGGACTTGTTCGTCGACTGCAGCGGCGCGCAATCGCTGCTGCTGGGCCAGCACTACCAGGTGCCGTTCCTGTCGCAGCAGCACGTGCTGTTCAACGACAGCGCCCTGGCCGTGCAGGTGCCCTATCCGGCGCCGGACACGCCGATCGCCTCGCAAACCGTCTCCACCGCGCAGGCGTCCGGCTGGATCTGGGACATCGGCCTGCCGACCCGGCGCGGCATCGGCCACGTGTATTCGAGCGCGCACACCAGCGACGACGAAGCGCTGGCGGCGCTGCACGCCTACCTGGCGGCCACCGGCGCGCCCGGTGCGCCGCCGAGCGCGCGCAAGCTGTCGTTCAATCCCGGCTACCGGGCGCGCTTCTGGCACCGCAACGTGGTGGCGATCGGCCAGTCGGCCGACTTCATCGAGCCGCTGGAAGCCTCGGCGCTGGCGATGGTGGAACTGTCCGCGGCCATGCTGGCCGAGGGACTGCCGGCCGACCGCGCCGTGATGGACATCGCCGCCGCCCGCTTCAACGAAAGCTTCACCTACCGCTGGGAGCGCGTGATCGACTTCCTCAAGCTGCACTACGTGCTCAGCGCCCGGCGCGACACTGCCTACTGGCGCGACAACCAGGACAGCGCCAGCATTCCCGCGCGCCTGGTGGACCTGCTGCGCCTGTGGCGCACCCAGCCGCCCGCGCATTACGACCTGACCCGCATCCAGGAAGTGTTCCCGGCCGCCAGCTACGAGTACATTTTGTATGGCATGGGCTACCAGTTGGAGCCGGGCACCGGCCCGCGCTACAGCGACTACCCGGCGCGCGCCGACCAGTTCTTCCGCGAAGCCAACGCCCAGGCCGAGAAGAAGATCGCAGCCCTGCCGGACAACCGCGCGCTCATCGAGCACATGCGCCAGCGCGCCGGCAACCGGGGAAGATAGTCCGCCCGCCCCATCTGTGCAACAATCTATGTTGTCGAGCAACCCAATCGATACCACCTTTTTGAGAGCCGCAGCGCGTCATGGCAACCGCTTTACCTGAGATCACCCTGGCCCCCGGCGCCACGCTGGACCATGCCCAGCTTACCTCCTCCACGCCGTACGTCATCCGCGGCCTGGCCGCCGACTGGCCGCTGGTGCATGCCGCGCGCGCATCCAGCCGCGCGGCCAGCGACTACCTGCGCCGCTTCGACAACGGCACCCCCGTCACGGTATGGGTCGGCCCGCCCGAGATCGAGGGGCGCTTCTTCTACAACGAGGACCTGAGCGGCTTTAACTACCAGCCCCAGCGCGCGCGCCTGGCGCAGGTGCTGGACGAACTGTTGGGGGCCGGGGCCCAGCCGCGCCCGCCGGCCATCTATGTCGGCTCCACCATGATCGACGCCAACCTGCCCGGCTTTCGGGCCGAGAACCCGCTCGACCTGGGCGCGCGCGATCCCCTGGTCAGCATCTGGATCGGCAACCGCACCCGCGTGGGCGCGCACTTCGACCTGCCGGACAACGTGGCGTGCGTGGCGGCCGGACGGCGCCGCTTCACCCTGTTCCCGCCCGACCAGATCGGCAACCTGTACATCGGCCCGCTCGACTTCAATCCGGCCGGGCAGTCGGTGTCGCTGGTGGACGTTGCTGCGCCGGATTTGGAACGCTTTCCGAAATTCGCCGAAGCGCTCGAGCACGCGCTGGTGGCCGAGCTCGATGCCGGCGACGCCATCTACATTCCCAGCATGTGGTGGCATAACGTGGACGCGCTCGAGCCCTTCAACATCCTGGTCAATTACTGGTGGCGCCAGTCGCCGGCGTGGATGGACACCCCGCTCAACACCCTGATGCATGCGCTGGTGAGCCTGCGCGACCTGCCGCTTGAACAGCGCGCCATCTGGAAGGGGATCTTCGACCACTACGTGTTCAACAGCGACGGCAGCGAAGCGGCACACATTCCGCCGGCGGCCCGGCGCATCCTGGCGCCGCTGGACGCCGACGCCGCGCGCACCGTGCGCGCCTTTCTTCTCAACCGACTCAATCGCTAACTCAGTCAATAAGGTTCATCGTGCAAGCTACCGCTCAAGCCACCCGCTCCCTGTCCCGCAAACCGGTGCGCCGCGTGATCATCGCCGGGGGCGGCACGGCCGGCTGGATGTCGGCCGCCCTGCTGTCCAAGTCGCTCGGCAAGCGCCTCGAGATCACCCTGGTCGAGTCGGATGAAATCGGCACCGTCGGGGTGGGCGAGGCCACCATCCCCACCATGATCACCTTCCACAATCTGCTGGAATTGAAGGAAGCCGAGTTCATGGCCGCCACCAACGCCACCTTCAAGCTGGGCATCAGCTTTGAAAACTGGCGCAACGTGGGCGAGCACTACATCCACTCCTTCGGCGAGACCGGCATCGACCACTGGACCGCGGGCTTCCAGCACTTCTGGCATGCCGGACGCCAGCGCGGACTGGCGCGCGAGTACGGCGACTACTGCCTGGAACTGAAGGCCGCGCAGGCCGAGCGCTTCGCCCACCTGCCCGACAACGGCATGAACTACGCCTACCACCTGGACGCCAGCGCCTACGCGCGCTTCCTGCGCAAGTTCAGCGAAGGCTTCGGCGTCAAGCGCGTGGAAGGCAAGATCGGCAAGGTGAATCTGGACGAGGGCAGCGGCGACATCGCCTCCCTCACCATGTCGGACGGGCGCGTGCTGGAAGCGGACCTGTTCCTCGACTGCACCGGCTTTCGCTCGCTGCTGCTGGGCGAGGCGATGGGCGTGCCCTACGAGGACTGGTCGCACCTGCTCCTATGCGACAGCGCGCTGGCGGTGCAGACCGAATCGACGGCGCGCATGGTGCCTTACACCCGTTCGATCGCGCACGGCGCCGGCTGGCAGTGGCAGATCCCGCTGCAGACCCGGGTCGGCAACGGCCATGTGTACAGCAGCCGCTACGTGGGGGACGACGAGGCGCGCGCCACGCTGCTCTCCAATCTCGACAGCAAGCCGGTGACCGAGCCGCGCCTGATCCGCTTCACGCCGGGCCAGCGCGCCCAGACCTGGAAAGGCAACTGCATCGCCTTCGGGCTGTCCAGCGGCTTTCTGGAGCCGATCGAATCGACCAGCATCCACCTGGTGTCGCGCAACCTGACGCGCCTGATGCAGCTGTTCCCCAACGACGGCATCAGCCAGGCCGACATCGACGAATACAACATCCAGTGCGCCAACGAGATGGTGCACATCCGCGACTTCATCATCCTGCACTACCACGTCACGAATCGCCAGGACACCCCGTTCTGGCGCGACTGCCGCGCCATGCAGGTGCCGGACACCCTGCGCCACCGCATCGCGCTGTTCCGCGAGACCGGCCGGGTGTTCCGCGTGCCGGCCGAGCTGTTTGCCGAGAATTCCTGGATCCAGGTGATGATCGGCCAGGGGCTGGTGCCGGACAGCCACCACCAGAGCGCCGACCTGATGCCCGACGAGGAACTGCGCGGCTTCCTCGACAGCATCAGCAACCGGGTCGACCACATCGTGCGCCAGCTGCCGCAGCATAAGGAGTATGTCAGGCGCTACTGCGCGGGGTAGTCGAGTCGGCCCGGCGGCGCGAACGCATCGTTGATGTCGTGGTTGATGGCCGGCCGGGCGGCGCGCAGGGCGCGCATGGCCGGGCTGGCATCGATGCGGTTGAGCTGGGCGATTTCGGCCTGCGACAGGAAGCTCGACGCCGGCACGGCCGCGCCCTGGGCCGCCAGCACGCGCTGCTCGCGCTTGCGAAACACCGGGCTGCGCGACAGGGCCGCCAGCTGCGCCGCCTCCGGCGCGCCGATCCAGCGCGCGTAGATCGGGATGACGCGGCTGTACACCTGCTCGGGCGTGAGCTGGCGCCGCAGGGCCTGGTCCACCCCGGTCCCGCCGGGAGTGGCAATCCATTGATAGACGTTGCAGGCCACCAGCAGCTCGCGCAGGTCGCTCTGGTGCGCCACGCTGGGCATGGTGGCGGAGAGGTCCTGCGCCAGTGCGGGAGCGGTGGCGAGCAGCGCCACCAGCAGCGCGCAGCCGGCGGCGACGAGACCTGGCCGACGGGGGTGAGGGCGGCTGGAAAAGTTCATGTGGATGACGGCGTTACTGATTGTCAATTGCCAGTAATCATATTCCTGTTTGCAACATTATGTGAACTGGATATTTCTGTTATTCACGTTTTGGGAATATTTTGCAACACGTGTGCGGGCCGTCGTACAATCGCCGGTCGCCGCAATGGAAGCGTTTCCCATGACCCGCCCGATCCGAACTCTCGACGGCCTGCGCCCGCAGGACCTGGACGATGCCTTGCTCACCTCCACCGAACCGGTGCTGCTGCGTGCTCTGGTGGCCGCCTGGCCGCTGGTGCAGACGGCGCGCCACTCGACCCAGCTGGGCGCGGCCTACCTGCGCCACTTCTACCGGGGCGAGCCGGTGGTGGCGCTGCTGGGCGCGCCCGAGATCCGGGGACGCTACTTCTACAACGACGACCTGAGCGGCTTTAACTTCACGCGCCTGCGGACACGCCTGGACCAGGTGCTCGATGAAATCGCCGACCATGCCGGGGATGCCGCGCCGCCCGCCATCTACGTCGGCGCCACCGGGATCGACAGCGTCCTGCCGGGTCTACGGCGTGAGAACGACCTGAAGCTGGGCGCGCGCGACCCGCTGGCCTCGATCTGGATCGGCAACCGTTCGCGCATCGCCCCGCACTACGACGCGCCCGACAATATCGCCTGCGTGACGGCCGGACGGCGCCGCTTCACCCTGTTCCCGCCCGAGCAGGCGGCCAATCTGTACGTGGGTCCGCTCGATCCCACCCCGGCCGGCCAGGCCATCAGCCTGGTGGACCTGCACGCGCCCGACCTGGCGCGCTTTCCCCGCTTTGCCACGGCGCTGGAGCACGCACTGGTGGCCGAGCTGGAGCCGGGCGACGCCATCTTGATTCCCGGCATGTGGTGGCACCATGTGGAAGCGCTGGACCCCTTCAACGTGCTGGTGAACTTCTGGTGGCGCCAGGCCGAGAATAACGTTTCCACAAGCTTGTGAATACGGTAAGATCGGAGTCTGCAACGTCGATCGAACCCTTGAAGGCACCGCCACCATGATCATCGAAGAGCAGGTCAGCATCCGCGTTCCCGCCAAGACTGTGTTTGCCCTGTACGCCGACGTGGCGCACTGGCATTGCTGGGACCCCGACACCAAATGGGCGCGCCTGGACGGCCCGATGCGCGTGGGCGCCACCGGCAAGCTGGCGCCCACCCAGGGTTTCCCCGTGCGCATGACGGTCACCGAACTGGAAACCGACCGCCTGTTCACCGTGGAAGCGCGCGCCCCGCTGTGCACCATGCGCTTCGTGCATGAGCTGCAGCGCCAGGAGGGCGGCGTGCTGGCCGTGCACCGGGTGACGTTTTCCGGGCCGCTGGCGGGATTCTTCGGCCGCCTGGTGGGAGGGCGCGTACGGGCCGGCCTGCCGGCCACCATGCAGAGCCTGAAGCGCTACGCTGAAAACCTGCACAACGTGGCCGCTTGAAGCGTCGCGGCGCGACCATTGGTTGAAAAACCACGTAAAACCGTGATTTTGATGCTGCTTAGCACCAATTTCTAGACGGAAACTTCGGGCCAATCACATACCCGCGTGTTGGTATATTTCCCGTTGAGAATCAACGACCTACGAGCATGCATATCTGACTCGCCGGTTAGTAGTGTTGTTTTAACACCGCGCGCAGCCGCCCAAAACGGGCCTTCCCCAAGCAGACATTGTGCTTTCTGCACTACAATACGAGATTCCCAAAAAACGACGCGCTGTCAAACGTCGACAGCGCCAACGACCCTACCCAGTGCCCAACCTAGTCGAGATACGCGATTTACAGTTTGCCTATGGCGAAAGGACGATCCTGTCGAACCTGCGCATGGACTTCCCGCGCGGGAAGGTCGTGGCCGTCATGGGGGGTTCCGGCTGTGGCAAGACCACGGTCCTGCGCCTGATCGGCGGCCAGATCCGCCCGCAGAAAGGCGAAGTGCGCGTGGGCGGCGAAGTCGTGCACAAGCTCGACATCGACGGCCTGTACCGCCTGCGCCGCCGCATGGGCATGCTGTTCCAGTTCGGCGCCCTGTTCACCGACCTGTCGGTGTTCGATAACGTCGCCTTTCCCCTGCGCGAACACACCGACCTGCCGGAAGAACTGATCCGCGACCTGGTGCTGATGAAGCTGCACGCGGTCGGCCTGCGCAACGCCCACAAGCTCAAGCCGGCCGAGATCTCCGGCGGCATGGCGCGCCGCGTGGCGGTGGCGCGGGCGATCGCCCTCGATCCGGAACTGATCATGTACGACGAGCCCTTCGCCGGCCTGGACCCGATCTCGATGGGCGTCACCGCCAACCTGATCCGCCGCCTGAACGACGCGCTCGGCTCGACCTCGATCCTGGTCTCGCACGACGTGCACGAGTGCTTCGCCATTGCCGACTACGTGTACTTCATGTCGGCCGGGAAGATCGTGGCGCAGGGCACGCCGGCCGAGATGCGCGTCTCCGAAGACCCGTACGTCAAGCAGTTCGTCAACGCCGCGCCGGACGGCCCGGTGCCGTTCCACTATCCCGGCAAGTCGCTGGCCGAGGACCTGGGACTGGGAGAATCCCATGCGCGATAACGCCACCGGCAATGTTGCCGTCAACGGCCTGGCCGCCATCGGCCGCACCCTGCGCGAAGCCATCGCCAGCGTGGGCTTTGCCACCCGTTTCTTTTTCAACCTGCTGGGCGTATCGGCCGGGGCGCTGCGCCGCCCGGCCCTGATCTCCGAACAGATCCACTTCATCGGCAATTATTCGCTGGTAATCATCGTGGTCTCGGGCCTCTTCGTCGGCATGGTGCTGGGCCTGCAGGGCTACATCACGCTCACGCCCTACGGCGCGGAACAAAAGCTGGGCCAGGTGGTCGCACTGGCTCTGGTGCGCGAACTCGGTCCCGTCGTGACGGCGCTGCTGTTTGCCGGCCGCGCGGGCACCTCGCTGACGGCGCAGATCGGCCTCATGAAAGCGGGCGAACAATTGTCCGCCATGGAAATGATGGCGATTAACCCGGTGCAGCGCGTGCTGGCGCCGCGCTTCTGGGCCGGCGTGATCGCCATGCCGATCCTGGCCACCATCTTCAGCGCCGTGGGCGTGCTGGGCGGCTACCTGGTGGGCGTCAAGCTGATCGGCGTGGACGAGGGCGCGTTCTGGTCGCAGATGCAGGCCAACGTGGATGTCAGTTCGGACGTGTTCAACGGCGTGTTGATCAAGAGCCTGGTGTTCGGCATTGCCGTCACCTTCACCGCGCTGTTCCAGGGCTATCAGGCCCAGCCGACGCCGGAAGACGTCTCGCGCGCCACCACCCGCACCGTGGTGATCGCCTCCCTGATGGTGTGGGGACTGGACTTCCTGCTGACCGCCCTGATGTTTAACCATTGATGCGTCACTGATGAGCAGACCCCGCGCTGCCGAACAAGAGCTTAGGAAACAATATGCACCGTAAATCAATCGATGTCTGGGTAGGCCTGTTTGTCGTGCTGGGCATGGCCGCGCTGGTCTTCCTGGCGCTCAAGGCCGGCAACATGAGCACGCTGTCCTTCAGCAAGACCTACGCCGTCACCGGCAAGTTCGACAATATCGGCGGCCTCAAGCCGCAGGCGCCCGTCAAGAGCGCCGGCGTGGTGGTCGGCCGGGTTGGCGAGATCAAGTTTGATGACAAAAGTTACCAGGCGCTGGTAACCTTGGAACTCGAAACTGGCTATAAATTTCCCAAAGATAGCTCGTTGAAGATCCTGACCGCCGGCCTGCTCGGTGAGCAATACATCGGCATCGAAGCCGGCGGCGATACCAACAATCTGGTCGATGGCGACCGGATTTCCCGTACCCAATCAGCAGCCGTGCTGGAAGACCTGATCAACCGGTTTATCTACAGCAAGGCTGCGGAAGGAAAGGAAGAGAGCCAATGAAAGCAAGTCCCGCAACTGCCGGCCGAACGCGCCCCTGGCGCGCCCTCGTCCTCGCCGCCGCCGCCCTGAGCCTGGCCGGCTGCGCCTCCACCAACCCGCAAGATCCGTTCGAGAAATTCAACCGCGGCGTGTTCGCGTTCAACGACGCGGTCGACCAGCATGCCTTGAAACCCGTCGCCACCGGCTACAAAAAGGTAGTCCCGGGCTTCGTGCAAACAGGCGTCAACAATTTCTTCAGCAACTTGGCTGATGTCTGGACCTCGGCCAACAACCTGATGCAAGGCAAGGGCGAAGCGGGTATGTCCGACTTTGCCCGCGTCATCATCAACACCAGCTTCGGCATCGGCGGCATCTTCGACGTCGCCTCCGAAGCCGGCATTCCCAAGCACCAGGAAGACTTCGGCCAGACCCTGGGCTACTGGGGCGTGCCGTCCGGCCCCTACCTGATGCTGCCGCTCCTGGGCCCGTCCACCGTGCGCGACACCGCCGGCCTGCCGCTGGATATCGCGGCCGACCCGTGGGTGTATGTCGATCCGGTGCACACCCGTAACCTCGGCACCGTGACCCGCGTGGTGGATGAGCGCGCCGCCCTGCTGGACGCCTCCAACCTGATGGAAGAGGCCGCGCTGGACCGCTACGAATTCATCCGCGACGGCTTCCTGCAGCGGCGCCAGAACAAGGTGTTCGACGGCGAAACCTCGCGCAAGAAGGCGCGGGAAGCGGCCGAAGCGGATGCCCAAGCCAGCCGTGCGGCAGCCGAGGCCGCAGCTGAGGTAAGGTCCGCGGCCCCCGCATCCGCCGACGCACCCTCTGCAACATCTGGTGACAAAACGCTGTCATCCGTTACAACGGCCAAGTAGTTAATCCCGGTAAGATGCCCGTCAGCAGAACTCCGCCAGACGGGTTCATTTCGGTATCCACTTACTTTTCAAGAGAGCTTATGAAACTGATCAAACAACTCCTCGCCGTCGCGACCGTGGCCTTCATGGCCAGCGGCGCTTCTGCCGCCACCGCGGCCCCTCCCGCCAACGAAGCGCCGGACGCGCTGGTCAAGCGCATTTCCACCGACGTGATCGACACCGCCAAGAGCGACAAGGAAATCCAGGCCGGCAACCAGAAGCGCGTCATGGACCTGGTGGAAAGCAAGATCCTGCCCTACGTGGACTTCCAGCGCATGACTTCGCTGGCAGCCGGCCGTTTCTGGCGCGAAGCCACGCCCGAGCAGCAAAAGCAGCTGTCCAACGAATTCCGCACCCTGCTGATCTTCACCTACTCGGGCGCGCTCTCGCAGATCAAGAACGAGACCGTGGAATTCAAGCCGCTGCGCGCTTCGCCGTCGGATGAGGAAGTGGAAGTGCGCTCGCAGGTCAACATGACCCGCGGCGAGCCGGTGACCCTGAACTACCGCCTGGCCAAGACCCCGGCCGGCTGGAAGATCTTCGACATCAACGTGCTGGGCGCCTGGCTGGTGGAAACCTACAAGGGCACCTTTGCGTCGGAAATCAGCAAGTCCGGCATCGATGGCCTGATCAAGTCGCTGGCCGAGCGCAACAAGAAGCTCGCGTCCAAGCCGCTGAACAAGCCGCTGAAATAACTTTCTGAAATGTCCCTGACCAAGCTCGACAATATCGACAGCCTGACCGTGTCCAGCGCCCGTGCGGCGCTGGCCCAGGGCGTGGCCGCCATCAAGGCCGGCGAGACCGTGTTCGACCTGGGATCGATCAAGCTGACCGATTCCTCCAGCGTCGCGGTCCTCCTGGCCTGGCAGCGCGCCGCGCGCAAGGCCGGCAGCAAGCTCACGTTTGTGAACGTTCCCGACAGCCTGACCATCCTCGCCGCCCTCTACGGCGTGGAAGACCTGCTCCCTGCAGGCTCGGCTCACGCGCCTCACGCCCATCACCCGCATCATCCGCATCATCATTGATGCCGCGTCGGCCGCGCTGCCGGCGCGGTGACGCTTCCCAGGTCCGCCGTCCAGGCAGTGGCCACCCCTTGTTTTCCCCTATAATCCAATGTTCAAGCGCAAGTTGTGGCAAGCTGCCACCTCTGCCATCAACCCAAGCCCAGCATGACCGCCATCCAGATCAATCAAGTCGAGAAAAGCTACAAGCAGCTCAAGGCGCTTGGCGGCGTTTCCCTGCGCATCGAGGAAGGCGAGTTCTTCGGATTGCTGGGCCCGAACGGGGCGGGCAAGACCACCCTGATTTCCGTCATCGCCGGGCTGATCCGCCCGGACGCGGGCAGCGTCGCCATCCACGGCCACGACGTCATCAAGGATTTCCGCGCCGCGCGCAGGAAGCTGGGCGTGGTCCCGCAGGAACTGGTGTTCGACCCCTTCTTCACGGTGCGCGAGACGCTGCGCCTGCAGTCGGGCTACTTTGGCCTGAAGAACAACGACGCCTGGATCGATGAGGTGATGGCCAATCTGGACCTCACCAACAAGGCCGACACCAATATGCGCGCCCTGTCCGGCGGCATGAAGCGGCGCGTGCTGGTGGCGCAAGCCCTGGTGCACAAGCCGCCCGTGATCGTGCTGGACGAACCCACCGCCGGGGTGGACGTGGAACTGCGCCAGACCCTGTGGAAGTTCATCTCGCGCCTGAACCGCGAAGGCCACACGGTGGTGCTGACCACCCACTACCTGGAAGAAGCCCAGGCCATGTGCCAGCGCGTGGCCATGCTCAAGGGCGGGCGCGTGGTGGCCGAGGACACCATGAAGGGCCTGATCCGGCGCATCTCCGGCTCGCAGCTGAACGTGCATCTCGCCAACGGCACGCTGCCGGACAGCCTGCGCCACCTGATTGCCCATGAGGAATCGGATGACCGCGACGCCGGCCACCCGAACAAATACAGCCTGCGCGTGACCGACTACAGCGAAGTGGAACCCATCCTAGCCACCCTGCGCCAGTCCGGCGCCACCATCGACGAGATGCAGCTGCAGCAGGCCGACCTGGAAGACATCTTCATCCAGATCATGGAAAAGGGGGCCCTATGAACCTGCTCGGCTCCGTGGGCTTTCGCACCTTGTTCTACAAGGAGATGCTGCGCTTCTGGAAGGTCGCGACGCAAACCGTGGCCGCGCCCATCCTCACCGCCATGCTGTACCTGCTGATCTTCGGCCACGTGCTGGAAGGGCGCGTGAACATGCTGGACAACGTCAGCTACACGGCGTTTTTGATTCCCGGCCTGGTGATGATGAGCGTGCTGCAGAACGCCTTTGCCAACTCGTCCTCGTCGCTGATCCAGTCCAAGATCACCGGCAACCTGGTGTTCATCCTGCTGCCGCCGCTGTCGCACTGGGAGATCATGTCGGCCTACGTGCTGGCCTCCGTGGTGCGGGGCCTGGCCGTCGGCCTGGGCGTGTTCGCCACCACCGCCTGGTTTGCGCACCTGTCGTTCGCCCAGCCGCTGTGGATCGCCGCGTTCGCCCTGCTGGGCGCCGCCATCCTCGGCACCATGGGCGTGATCGCCGGGGTGTGGGCCGAGAAGTTCGACCAGCTGGCCGCGTTCCAGAACTTCATCATCATGCCGGCGACCTTTCTGTCCGGCGTGTTCTACTCGATCCATTCGCTGCCCCCGTTCTGGCTGGCGGTCTCGCACGCCAACCCGTTCTTCTACATGATCGATGGCTTCCGCCACGGCTTCTTCGGCCAGTCCGACGTGTCGCCCTGGATCAGCCTTGCGATCGTGTCGGCGTTTTTCGTGGTGCTGGCCGGCTTTGCCATCAATATGCTCAAGCGTGGCTACAACCTGCGCCACTAAGCCATGGACGCACCCGCGCAACACCACTTCATCACAGGAACCACCATGGTCACCACTCCACAAGCTATCCACGGCTACATCGCGGCCGGTCTCGATACCACCCACCTGGAAGTCGATGGCGACGGCCAGCACTTCAACGCGGTGATCGTCTCGCCGGCGTTTGCCGGCAAGCGCCTGATCCAGCGCCACCAGCTGGTGTACGCCGCGCTGGGCGACCGCATGCGCGAAGAGATCCACGCGCTGTCGATGAAAACGCTCACACCCGAAGAATTCGCAGCCCAGGCCTGAAAGGACTTCCATGGACAAGTTACAGATCGTCGGCGGCAACCGCCTCAATGGTGAAATCAACATCTCCGGCGCCAAGAACGCGGCCCTGCCGATCCTGTGCGCGGGCCTCCTGACCGCGGGCGACCTGGAACTGACCAACGTGCCGCGCCTGCACGATGTGAAGACCATCCTGAAGATCCTCGGCCAGACCGGCCTGTCGGTGCAGCAGCCGGTTGATGAAACGGTCATCCTCAACGGCAGCAAGATCGACACGCTGGAAGCGCCCTACGAGCTGGTGAAAACCATGCGCGCC
>JBKHWY010000017.1:0-16552 GCA_046566285.1 Gammaproteobacteria bacterium
CGGCATCACCGCCACCGACATCGTGCTGGCGCTGACCGAATTCCTGCGTGGCCAGAAAGTGGTGTCGAGCTACCTGGAATTCTTCGGCGCGGGCGTGGCCGAACTGACCCTGGGCGACCGCGCCACCATCTCCAACATGACGCCGGAATTCGGCGCGACCGCCGCGCTGTTCTACATCGACGGACGCACCATCGACTACCTCAAGCTCACCGGGCGCGACGACCAGCAGGTCCGGCTGGTCGAGACCTATGCCAGGGCGGCCGGCCTGTGGGCGGACAGCCTGGCCGGCGCGCAGTACGAGCGCGTGCTGCGCTTTGACTTGTCCAGCGTGGTGCGCACCATCGCCGGCCCGGCCAACCCGCACCAGAAGATCCCCACCAGCACGCTGGCCGAACGCGGGCTGGCGCGCCATGCGGAAGCGCTGCCTGGCCAGATGCCCGATGGCGCCGTCATCATCGCGGCCATCACCAGCTGCACCAACACCAGCAACCCGCGCAACATGATCGCGGCGGGCCTGCTGGCCCGTAACGCCAACCGTCGGGGCCTCATGCGCCAGCGCTGGGTGAAAAGCTCGCTGGCGCCCGGATCCAAGACGGTGGAGCTGTACCTGCGCGAAGCGGGCCTGCTGGCTGAACTGGAACAGCTGGGCTTTGGCGTGGTGGCCTTTGCCTGCACCTCGTGCAATGGCATGAGCGGTGCGCTCGACCCGCTCATCGAACGGGAGGTGCTCGAGCGCCAGCTGTACACCACCGCCGTGCTGTCCGGGAACCGCAACTTCGAAGGACGCATCCACCCGCGCGCCAAGGAGGCCTACCTGGCCTCGCCACCGCTGGTGGTGGCCTACGCGCTGGCCGGCACCATCCGCGTGGACATCGAGCGCGACCCGCTGGGCGTGGACCGCGACGGCCAGGCAGTGACGCTGCGCGACATCTGGCCGGACGACGCCGAGATCGACGCCATCATCGCCGCCAGCGTCAAGCCCGAGCACTACCGCAAGGTGTACGCGCCGATGTTCGCCGTGTCCGCCGACAGCGGTCCGGCAGTCGCGCCGCAGTATGCCTGGCGCGCACAGAGCACCTACATCCGCCGTCCGCCCTACTGGGAAGGCGCGCTGGCGGGCGAACGCACGCTGGCCGGCATGCGTGCGCTGGCGGTCCTGGGCGACAACATCACCACCGACCACCTGTCGCCCTCGAATGCGATCCTGCCCGACAGCGCGGCCGGCGAATACCTGGCGTCGATGGGACTGCCGCCGGAAGACTTCAACTCCTACGCCACCCACCGGGGCGACCATCTGACCGCGCAGCGCGCGACGTTTGCCAACCCGCGCCTGAAGAACGAGATGGTGATCGAGGACGGCAAGGTGAAGGAAGGCTCGCTGGCGCGCATCGAGCCCGACGGACGGGTGGTGCGCATGTGGGAAGCCATCCAGACCTATATGGAACGGCGCCAGCCGCTGATCGTGGTGGCCGGCGCCGACTACGGCCAAGGGTCCTCGCGCGACTGGGCCGCGAAAGGCGTGCGCCTGGCGGGGGTGGAAGCCATCGTGGCCGAGGGCTTCGAGCGCATCCACCGCACCAACCTGGTGGGCATGGGCGTGCTGCCCCTGCAGTTCCAGCCCGGCACCAACCGCAACACCCTCTTCATCGACGGCACCGAGACCTTCGATGTGCTGGGCGCGCGCGAGCCCGGCGCGACGCTGACGCTGGTGATCCACCGCGGCGAACAGCGCGTCGAGGTGCCGGTCATCTGCCGGCTCGACACGGCCGAGGAAGTGGCGATCTATGAAGCCGGCGGGGTGCTGCAGCGCTTTGCCCAGGACTTCCTGGAGGCGGGCAAAGACAAGGATAGGGAAAAAGCCGCATGACCCACGCTCCCCAACTGAAGATCCCCGCCACCTACATGCGCGGCGGGACCAGCAAGGGCGTGTTCTTCCGCCTGCAGGACCTGCCGCCCGCCGCGCAAGTGCCGGGCGCCGCGCGCGATACGCTGCTGCTGCGCGTGCTGGGCAGCCCCGACCCCTACGGCAAGCAGATCGACGGCATGGGCGGGGCCACCTCCAGCACCAGCAAGGCCGTGATCGCGTCCGCCAGTACCCGCCCCGGGCATGACGTGGACTACCTGTTCGGCCAGGTCTCGATCGACCAGCCGTTCGTGGACTGGAGCGGCAACTGCGGCAATCTGTCCTCGGCCATCGGGGCGTTTGCCATCCATGCAGGCCTGGTCGATCCGGCGCGGGTGACGCCCGATGGCGTCGCCACCGTGCGCATCTGGCAGGCCAACATCGGCAAGACCATCATCGCCCACGTGCCCATGGCCGGCGGCCAGGTGCAGGAAACGGGTGACTTCGAACTCGATGGCGTGACCTTTCCCGCCGCCGAAGTGCAGCTGGAATTTCTCGATCCCGCCGCGGACGAGGAGGGCGGGGGCGGCGCCATGTTCCCTACCGGGCAGCTGGTCGACCTGCTCGAGGTGCCGGGTGTCGGCACGCTGGAAGCGACCCTGATCAACGCGGGCATTCCCACGATTTTCGTGGATGCGCAAGCGCTCGGCTACACCGGCACGGAACTGCAGGACGCCATCAATCGGGACCCCGAGGCACTGGCGCGCTTCGAGACCATCCGCGCGCACGGTGCGCTGCGCATGGGACTGATCGCCAGCCTGGAACAGGCGGCGGCGCGCCAGCACACGCCCAAGGTGGCGTTCGTGGCGCCGCCCGCCGCCTACCCGACGTCCAGCGGGAAGCGGGTCGAGGCGGCCGACATCGACCTGCTGGTGCGCGCGCTCTCGATGGGCAAGCTGCACCACGCGATGATGGGCACGGCGGCGGTGGCGATCGGCACCGCGGCGGCCATTCCCGGTACGCTGGTCAATCGCGCGGCCGGCGGCGGGGCGCGCACGGCGGTGCGCTTCGGCCACCCATCGGGCACCCTGCGTGTCGGCGCCGAGGCCAGCGAAGTCGATGGTCAGTGGCGGGTCGGTAAAGCCATCATGAGCCGCAGCGCGCGGGTACTGATGGAAGGCTGGGTGCGGGTGCCCGGCGAAACGTTACCAACAGATGTTTGATACTTAAAACAATGTTTTGGGAAATATAAACACTGTCCAGTAGTATTTATTTTTGTATTTCTGACATTTATCAAGGGTTGTGCTTTATCATCGAGGCTGACTTAGCTGCTCCTTGCCGGCGCAGCCGACCTTGGCCGTAGTCGGATAAATGGATCGCGTACCTCTCAACCCTGATTTTGTCGCAGACGCACTACAACTGATCGGATCGCCCGCCTGCGCATGCGCACCGGATGGTGTCGTCTTCGCGCGTAACGACGCCCTGTGCACGCTGCTGGGCACCGATCCGCTCGGCCAACCCCTGTCCGGCTTCTTCAGCGCCGCCACCTTGCCTGGGGCGCTGGCGCACCTGCGCCAGGTGGCCAGCGTGGAGCAGCGCTGGGAAAGCATGCTGGAAGGCCCGGCGGGGCAAAGCCCGGTCATGGTGCTGGCCAAGCCGCTGGCGCCCTCGACGGGCGTGGCCGGCGCCAGCTTCGTGTTCACCGATCTCGCGCCCCTGCAGGTGGACCGCCATACCTTGTCCGAGGTGCAGGCGATCATGACCAACGCGTCGATCAGCATCCTGTTCACCAAGAACCGCATCATCCGGCGCTACAACCGCGGCTTTGCCGACATGTTCGGCTACCAGGACGACGAAGGGCGCGGCATGTCGGTGCGTGCGCTCTATCCCAACGAAGAGATCTACCGGCGCGTGGGCGAGGAAGCCTATCCGCTGCTCGACGCGGGCAAGCCGTACCAGGCCGAGGTGCAGATGGCGCGCAAGGACGGCAGCGTCATGTGGGCCCAGCTGATGGCCTACGTGGTCAATCCGGACGACCTGGCTCAGGGCACCATCTGGATCGTCGAGAATCGCACCGAAGCCAAGCGGGTGGAAGAGTCGCTGCGCAACGCGCTGCTGGAAAACCAGGCCATTTTGGATAGCGCCGTGCTGGGCATCGCGGTGGTGGAGAAGGGCTACAACCTGCGCTGCAACCGCAAGATGGAAGAGCTGTTCGGCTATGCTCCGGGCGAGGTCAACGGACTGTCGGTGCAGGCCCTGTACCCGGATATCGGCAGCTGGGAGCAGGCCCGTGCCGAAACCATGCGCGACTTCGGTGCCGGGCGCGTGCACATGAGCGAATACCAGCTGGTGAGGAAGGACGGCAGCCGCTTCTGGGCGCGCCTGTCGGGCCGGCCCTTCGACCTGCAGCACGCCACCGGGCGCTCGGTGTGGCTGGTGGACGACGTCACCGCGCGGCGCGAGGCGGCCGAATCGGTGCTGCGCGCGCGCGACGAACTGGAAGTGCGGGTGCTCGAGCGCACGGCCGAACTGGCCGGCGCCAATGCGCTCCTGCAGGCCGAGATCGTGGAACGCCGCCAGGCCGAGGCGCGCGTGCACCACATGGCCTATCACGACAGCCTGACGGGCCTGCCCAACCGCGCCCTGCTGACCGACCGGCTCGAGCGCGCCATGCTGGCCGCCCAGCGCGCAAACCGCGACCTGGCCGTGATGTTCATCGACCTGGACCGCTTCAAGACCATCAACGATTCGCTCGGCCACCTGACCGGCGACTACCTGCTCAAGGAAGTGGCGGGGCGCCTGTGCAAGGCGGTGCGGGTGAGCGACACGGTAGGGCGCCTGGGCGGCGACGAATTCGTGGTGCTGGTGCCGGGCATCCGCGGGCCGGACGAATGCGTGCAGGTGGCCGAGAAGATCATCGAGGCGCTGTCCACCTCGATCCCGCACGAGGAACGCCTGCTGCACATCACCCCCTCGATCGGGATCTCGATGTACCCGCGCGACGGCGCCGACGTGGCCAGCCTGATGCGCCACGCGGATGCGGCCATGTATCACGCCAAGGCCAGTGGACGCAACAACTACCAGTTCTTCACCGAGCGCATGAACCAGGCCGCCGCGCAGCGCTTCGAGCTGGAAAGCAGCCTGCGCGAAGCGCTGGCGCGGGACGAGTTCGAGCTGTACTACCAGCCCATCATCGACATCTGCACGCGCCGCACGCACAGCATGGAAGTGCTGCTGCGCTGGCGCCATGGCCAGGAGCTGGTGCTGCCCGACCACTTCATTCCCATCATCGAGGAAAACGGCTTGATCATGCAGATCGGCGAATGGGTGCTGCGCCGGGCCTGCCGCCAGAGCATGGAGTGGCTGGCCGAAGGGCGCGCACCGGTGCCGCTGGCGGTCAATCTGTCGCCGCGCCAGTTCATGAATCGTGGCCTGATCGGCTCGATCCGCCAGGTGGTCAGCGAAACCGGGATCGATCCGCGCCTACTGCAGTTCGAAATCACCGAGACGGCCCTGATGCAGCACGGCGAGCAGACCGTCGAAGTGCTGGACCAGTTGAACGGCATGGGCATCGAGCTGTCGATCGACGACTTCGGCACGGGGTACTCCAGCCTCGCCTACCTGAAGCGCTTCCCCGTCAACAAGGTCAAGATCGACCGCGCCTTCGTGAAAGACCTGGTGCACAGCGCCGAGGACCGCGCCATCGTCAATGCCATCATCGCGCTGTCGGACAGCCTGCAACTGTCGGTGGTGGCCGAAGGGGTGGAGACCGAAGCGCAGTTCGCCCTGCTCAAGGCCAGCGGCTGCCAGTACGCCCAAGGCTACCTGTTCGACCATGCCCTCACGGCCGAGCAGGCCGGGGCGCTGCTGGCGCGCGCCTGACCCGCCGGTCGCGGCGGATTGGTCCGGCCTCAATTAACGATTGGCGCAACGCAGTTGATGTCAATGCAAGGGTGGCGTTATTACAACGGTTTCCCCACGTATGTATTGATTGAGATAGCTCAACTGACGAAACCGTACACAGGGTTGTAGCAAATTGTAACAACCCGTAGTCAAGACGCCAAAAACGGTTTATTGTTACTCATGGGGAATTAAAAATTGCATTCTTATAACTGAGAAGGTAAGATATTGGTAATGACTGTTGCGCGAACCGCCTTCAGTCATCACGAGGTGGATTTAACACATTCCCCTGCCAAAAGCCCTTTGTTTACTTAATGCATTGGCCTGATTGATGGTACTATTTGAAACGTTATTGTTTCATCTAGTTTGAAAACGCGCTGGCCACACTTAGCGGTGACAGCGCCTTTGAAAATGCGATGACAGCATTTGTAAAGGAAAAAAATGCGGAGTGCATTCGAAGCATGGGCGCAGCGTGACGGTCATATCGTACGCCGCCGGGAAGACAAGCCTGACGAATATCTGGTGTTTGAAACGCAGCGTCGCTGGGTGATCTGGCAAGCCGCGTTGGCACACGGGACCAAGGCCGCCGCGCAAGCGAACGGCAAGAGCCCCGACGGCAAGGCCAAGGGCAAGGACGAGTCGCCGCAGCAGGTCGTCGCCGACGAAAGCGCTGTCCGTAACCGCGTGCTCAACGAGGTGCTGGACGCGTTCAGCGAACTCGATGACAGCGCCGGCATGGAAGGCGTCCTGAAGGTCATCCAGAGCCTCAAGAAAAAGCAGAAGGCCACCGCCGACAGCAAGTCGGAAGGCTGATGCAGTTTCGCCACTACAAGGGTGGCCTGTACGAGCTGGTATGCGTGGCCACGCTTGAGTCGGACCTGTCCGAGATGATTGTCTATCGGGCCTCGGACGGTTCCATCTGGACCCGTCCGAAATCGGTCTTCTTCGAGCTCGTGAACGTCGACGGCAAGCTCGTGCCGCGTTTTGCCCCGGTGGCGTAGTACACTGCGGGCACAGCGCGCAGTTTTCGCGCGCTCCTGTCCAGGAGAGCCTTTCCATGCGCATGCACACCGTTCTGCCAGCCTTGGTGCTCGGCCTTGCCGCCTCGTTCGCGCACGCCGAAACCGTCGGTTCCGTCGATACCGCCTTCAAATTGATCGGTCCCGACCACAAGGTCGTGGTCGAGGTATTCGACGATCCGCGCGTCGGCGGCGTCAGCTGCTACCTGTCGCGCGCCAAGACCGGCGGCATCAAGGGCGCGGTGGGCCTGGCCGAAGACAAGGCCGATTCCTCGGTCGCCTGCCGCCAGGTCGGCAACATCAGCTTCAATGGCAAGGTCCCGCGCCAGGAAGAAGTGTTCACCGAACGCGCGTCGATATTCTTCAAGCACGTGCGCGTGGTGCGCATGGTCGATGCGTGCCGCAATGCGCTGGTCTACCTGGTGTATTCGGACAAACTCATCGAAGGCAGTCCGAAGAACAGCGTGACGGCCGTGCCGGTGCCGGCCAGCCTGCCCATCCCCCTGCAATAGGCGCGCCCGCGTGCTCAAGGAATGCCCGCGCGCTGCCGATACCGGGGAATGACACCATTACAGGACCAGCCATGCCACGCTTGACAACCCTTCTCGCAGCCGGCCTGCTGGCCGCCAGCAGCGGCTGCGCCACCATCAGCGAGACCAACCAGCAGGTGCTGATGGTGCGCACCATCCAGGACAACCACGAGATCGGCGGGGTCGGCTGCGTGCTGACCAATGATGCGGGACGCTGGTTCGTCACCACCCCCGGCCACGTCACGGTGCAGAAAAGCGCCGGCAACCTGTGGGTCGACTGCCGCAAGAATAACGCCAGCATGGGCCAGGACGTGATCGCGTCCAAGGCCAACACCAGCGCCCTGGTCGGCACCGCCCTGACGGCGGGCCTGGGCTACCTGCTCGACAAGCGTACCGGCGCCGGCTTCGATTATCCCGAAACCCTCACGGTGCTGATGCGCCGCACCGGGCCGGGCGAAGCGCAGGGCAGCGACACGTCCGCAGGCAACGCGGTGTACTGAGCTCTGGTGCCAGGTCAGGTGCCAAGGTCCGCTACGCGGGCCTTATAATTCCGGGCAGCGCTGCAGCGAGCCCGTCGCGCGCGTTCTTTCGAAAGTAGCCGTGACCATGGACAGCGCAGCAGACGACGTAGTGCCCGACCGCCCCAGCGACAGGGCGGCCGTGCGCCAGTTGTTCGACGAGACCCGCAGGCGCCTGGTGGAAACCGGCACGCGCAACCGCCTGGTGCACGTGAACCGCCAGAACGCCCGCGCCACCGTCGTCAACATCGTCAACGAGCGCGCCGACGACGTGTATGCGATCCTCGCCGCTGGCAAGGCCATGCGCTTTCTGGCCATCGGCCGCGACGCCGATGAAGCGGGCGACACCGTCCAGCTGTCCGATGTGGGCGAACCGGGTTTCGATCCGTCCCGCCACACGGACGCGCAGCTGGAAACCCGCATGGGCCCGAATGCCCTGCAAAAGCGGCTGCTGAACATTGCGCGCGAAGCCCAGACGGCCGAGGAGGAGTCGGGCGTGAACGTGCTGTACCTCGCGCTGGGCTTTCTGACCTGGTTCGAAGCCAAGGCCCCGGACGTGCCGCGCCAGGCCCCGCTGGTGCTGCTGCCGGTCCAGCTCACGCGCAACCAGCGCACCTCCACCTACGACCTGCGCCTGCGCGACGAAGACGTATTTTCCAACCTGCCCCTGCAGCAGCGCATGAAGGACGACTTCGGCATCGCCATTCCCGACGTCGAGATCGACGAAGCGTGGACGCCGGCGCGCTACTTCGAACAGGTGGAGGCCGTGGTGGCGCCCATGGCCGACCATGCCGGCTGGCGCGTGGAGCGCGACGGCATGCAACTGGGCTTCTTTTCGTTTTCCAAGCTGCTGATGTACCGCGACCTGGCGCCCGAGTCCTGGCCGGACGGCGCCCTGGGCACCCATGCGCTCACGCGCGCGCTGCTGTTCGAAGGCTTCGCGCCCGAGCCGCCCCTGATCGCGCCAGGCGAGCGCCTCGACGCGGCGCTGCCGCTCGAGCATCTGGTCCACGTGGTGGACGCCGACGCATCCCAGGCCGTCGTCATCGAGGAAGTCCGCAGGGGCCGCAACCTGGTGGTGCAGGGCCCACCCGGCACCGGCAAGTCGCAGACCATCGCCAACATCATCGCGGCCGCCGTCCACGAGGGCAAGCGCGTGCTGTTCATGGCCGAGAAGATGGCCGCGCTGTCGGTGGTGCACGAGCGCCTGGTCAAGGTGGGCCTGCGCGACGTGTGCCTCGAGCTGCATTCGCGCACCGCGCGCAAGAAGGACGTGCTGGACGAACTGGCGCGCACGCTGGCGCACGCTGCCACCGCACCGGCCATGCCGCCCGCACCAGAGGCCCTGCGGCAGGTGCGCGATACCCTCAACGACATCGCCGCCGCACTGCACGCGCCGATCGGCGCTTCCGGCGAAACGCCCTACACGGTGCTGGGCTTGCAGGCCCGTTTCATCGGCCAGGGCGCCGGCGTTCCCAGCGTGGACGCAGCGCCTTTTGCCCAGCTGCCGCGCGAGCGCTTCGCGTCCCTGCTGGACGCCGTGCAGCGCTATGGCGAGGTGCTGGGCAGCGAAGGCGATCCGGCCGCGCACCCATTTGCTGGCGTGGACAACCTGGACTTGCAGCCGGTCGAGGCGGCCCGCCTGAAGACCCAGCTTGGGCACGCCGTGCAGGACCTGGCCGCGCTGGGCAGCCTGATGGCGGCGGCCTGCGCGGCATTGGGCGCCGGCAGCGCCACCGCCACCGCCAACAGCCTCGCCGACATGCTGGCCCGCCTGGAGGGCTTGCCCGCGCAGGCGGCCGACAGCGCCGCGGTGCTGTTGGCGACTTCGCCGGCAGCGCCCCAGGTGACGCGCCTGCGTCAGGCGCTCGAGGCCGGGCTGACCTGGCGCGCCGCGCGCGCCGAGGCCTGCGCCACCTTCACTGATGCCGCTCTTGAAGAAGCCCCGCCATCGATGCGCGGCGCGATCGCCGCCGGGGTGGGTTCGTTCTTCACGCGCTGGGGCGGCGCCTATCGGGGCGCCTCGCGCGAGCTGGCCGGCCTCTTGCGGGCGCCCTTGCCATCGAAGGCGGAGCAGCGTCTGGCCCTGGTGGACGATCTTCTGGCAGCGCATGCGCGCAAGGCGGCTTGGCAGCGCGACGACGCCTGGTGCGCAGCCCTGCTGGGCCGTGCATGGCAGGGCGAGTCGACCGATCTGCACGCGCTGTTGACGGTGGCGGCGTGGTGCGAACGGGTGCTGGCCGGCCCGCTTGCGTGCGATCCGGCGCAGCTAACCGCGCTGGCAGCCCGGCCGGCGGCGCTGGCCGAGCTGCGCCAGCAGTTCGAGCGGCTCGCGCCGCGCGTAACGAGCGTGCTGGGCGAGATTCATGCGGCCTTGATGAGCGATCCGACCGGCCTGGCGCGCGCGCCGCTCACCAGCGAAGCCATCGCCACGCTGTCCGGCTGGCTCACGCGCCTGGAGCAGTCCAGCGAGCGCTATCCCGGCTGGGTGCTGCTGTGCCGGGCGCAGGCGCGCCTGGCCGATGCCGGCCTCACGCCACTGGCCGAGCGCATGCGCAGCGGCGAGCTGGCGCCAGATGCCGCCCTGGTCGAGCTGCGTTACGCGCGCGCCGAAGCCCTGTGGAACACGGCGCGCGAGGCCTCGCCGGCCCTGCAGGGCATTGGCCAGCAGGACCGCCATGCCCTGGTCGCCGAGTTCGCGCGGCTCGAGCGCGCGCGCCTGCAGGACAATGTGACGGCCATCGTGGCGCGCCACCTGGCCCAGGTCCCGCAAGGGGCCATGGGCGAGATGAAGGTGATTCGCGGCGAGATCGGCAAGAAGCGCGGCCACATGGCGCTGCGCAAGCTGTTCTCCAGCGCCGGCAATGCGCTCCAGCGCATCAAGCCGGTGATGCTGATGAGCCCTATCTCGGTGGCGCAGTACATCCCGCCCGGCGCGCTCACCGTCGACCGGCTGGTCATCGACGAAGCGTCCCAGGTGCGTCCGGAAGACGCGCTCGGCGCGATCGCGCGCGCCCATCAGATCGTGGTGGTGGGCGACCAGAAGCAGTTGCCGCCATCCTCGTTCTTCGACCGCCTGCTGAGCGACGAGGCGCAGGAGAGCGACGAAGAGGAAGACGACGCCGGTCTGTTGGGTGCGGCGGCCCGGCTGGGGATGATGGAAAGTGTGCTCAGCCTGTGCGAAGCGCGCGGGCTCAATGCGCGCATGCTGCAGTGGCACTACCGCTCGCGCGACCCGTCGCTGATCCAGGTATCGAACCGCGAGTTCTACCGCGACGAACTGATCCTGCCGCCGTCGCCGCTGCAAAAGGACCCGCGCTACGGCATGCGGCTGACGCGCGTGCAGGGCGTGTACGACCGCGGCGGCAAGCGCGACAACCGCCTCGAAGGCGAGGCCATCGTCGCGCGCGTGGCCGAGCATGCGCGCGCCACGCCGCAGTTGTCGCTGGGCGTGGTCACTTTCTCGTCCGCGCAGAAGACCCTGATCACGGAACTGCTCGAACTGCACCGGCGCAGCGATACGGCGCTGGACGAATTTCTGCGCGAGACGGCGGGCGAGGGCGTGTTCGTGAAAAATATCGAGAACGTGCAGGGCGATGAACGCGACGTCATTCTGGTCAGCGTCGGCTATGGCCCGTCGCAGGCGGGCGCCCGCTTGACCAGCATGAGCTTCGGGCCGGTGAACGGCGAGGGCGGCGAGCGCCGCCTGAACGTGCTGTTCACGCGCGCGCGCCTGCGCTGCGAAGTGTTCGTGTCGTTCGACCCGGCCGATATCGACCCTGGCCGCACCACCCGCGACGGCGTGCGCATCCTCAAGCGCTTCCTGGAGTTTGCCGCCGGCGGCGAGCGCCATGCCGTGGCGCGAGCCGATAGCGTGGCCGCCGACAGCCCGTTCGAAGAGGACGTGGCCGAGGCCATCCGTGCTTTGGGCTACCTGGCCGACCCGGACGTGGGCGCGAACGGCTTTCGCATCGACGTGGGCGTGCGCCATCCCGAGCGGCCGGACGCCTACGTGCTCGCCGTGGAGTGCGACGGCGCCACCTATCACGGCGCCGCCTGGGCGCGCGAGCGCGACCGCCTGCGCCAGGACGTGCTGGCGCACCTGGGCTGGCGTTATCACCGGATCTGGAGCACGGACTGGTTCTACCGGCGCCAGGCCGAACTGGAACGGCTGCGCAGCGCGCTGGCGGCCGCCCACGCGGCCGCTGGCGAGCCGCTGGTCGTCACGGGGGCCAGGCAGGCGCCGGCTGTGGTGAACCTGGAGCCGGACGCGTCGCCTCAACTGGAGATGCCGCTGGCCGCTCCGGCCGCGACGCCTCCGTACCGGCGCTTTCATGTCGACATGAAGGCGGGCGAACCGCATGAATTGCCGCTCGCTTCATTGGGCGAACTGACGGTGCGGATCGTCCAGGAGGAGGGACCGATCCACTTCGAGGAAGTGGCGCGCCGGGTGGCCGCCTGCTTCGGAAAAGAGAAGGCCGGGGCCCGCATCGTCGGGGCCAGCGCAGCCGCGCTGGAGGCGGCCACCCGCACGCGCATCGACCTCCTCACCGACGGCACTTTCTGGTTCACCCAGGCGCAGCTGGAAGCGCCGCCCCTGCGCGACCGTTCGCTCGAAAGCGGGGCGACCCTCAAGGCAGCCAATATCTCGATGCTGGAAATCGGCGCCGCGCTCTCGCGTGCCCGGGTGGACAACGCCGGCGGCGACGCCGGGGAACTCATTCGCTATGCGGCGCGCCTGTTGGGATTCAAGCGCTTGGGAACCGACTTGCAGGAGCGCCTGGCCCAGGGCCTGCGCGAGGCAGGCAGCTAGCGGCGCCGGGCGGCGCCCACCGCGTCAGCCGCGATTGAGCAGGAAGGTGGTCAACAGCGGCACCGGACGGCCGGTGGCGCCCTTGTTGCCGCCGCTCTTCCAGGCCGTGCCGGCGATGTCCAGGTGGGCCCAGGTGTACTTGCGGGTGAAGTTCTCCAGGAAGCAGGCCGCCGTGACCGACGCCCCGCCCGGAGTGCCGATATTGGCCAGGTCGGCGAAATTCGACTTCAACTGCTCGTTGTAGGCTTCCTCGATGGGCAGGCGCCACGCGGTGTCGCCGGTCTGTTTGCCGGCTGCCAGCAGGTCGGCGGCCAACTGCTCGTGGGCCGCGTCCGAACGCGTGAACAGGCCGCTGTTGTGGTGGCCGAGGGCGACGATGCAGGCGCCCGTCAGGGTGGCGATGTCGATCACGACGGCGGGGTTGAAGCGCTCGGCATAGGTGAGCGCGTCGCACAGGATCAGGCGGCCTTCGGCGTCGGTGTTGAGGATCTCGATGGTCAGCCCGCTCATCGAGGTGACGATGTCGCCGGGCTTGGTGGCGCGCCCGGACGGCATGTTCTCGCAGGCGGCCACGATGCCGATCACGTTCTGCTTGATGCCCATTTCGCCGATCGCACGGAAGGTGCCCAGCACCGAACCGGCCCCGCACATGTCGTACTTCATCTCGTCCATGTTGGCGCCCGGCTTGATCGAGATGCCGCCGGAATCGAAGGTGATGCCCTTGCCGACCAGGACCACGGGCGCGTCCTTGGGTTTGCCGCCCATGTGCTTCAACACGATGAACTTGGGTGGCTCCTCGCTGCCGTTGGTGACCGACAGCAGGCTGCCCATGCGCAGCGCTTGCAGCTGCTTGCGCTCCAGGACCTCGATCTCGAACTGGTAGTCGCGCGCCAGCTTCCTGGCCGTGTCGGCCAGGTAGGTCGGGGTGCAGACGTTGGGCGACAGGTTGCCCAGTTCCTTGGTCAGCGCCATGCCGTTGGCGATCGCGATGGCTTGCGCCAGCGCGGCCTTGGCTTGCGGGGTGTTGGGCGCGGCGATGGCCAGCTTGCGCACGCCGGTGGGGGCTGGGTCCTTCTTGCTCTTCTGGCCGTCGGTGCGAAATTCGCTGTCGCGCGCGGCGATGACGATGGTGCGGATCGCCCAGTTCGGATCGCGGTCTTTCACATCATCCAGCGGCAATGCGATAATGGCATCAACGGCGCCCAACGTGGAGAACACCTTCAGCGCGGCGCCGACGGCGGTGGCGAAGCTTTTCTCGCTGATCGATTCCTGGCTGCCCAGGCCCACCAGCAGGATGCGCTGGGCGCTGGCGCCGGCCACGCCGCGCAGCAGCAGGGTGCTGCCGGGTTTGCCGCTGATGTCGCCGGACTTGACGGCGGCCGTGATGGCGCCGCCCGCGTCGAAGGCCTGTGCGGCCTGCGACAGCTGCTTGTTCTCGAACACTGCGACCGCGACGCAGCCGCTCTTGGTGGAGGCCAGCGGGTTTTTTGTGTCGAATGCTTTTATGCTAAAGTCCATTAGGATCTCCATGTCTTATCGGTGCCGCGAGGTGTCACGCCTTGCCTGCGCTGCCTAACTGATGATTATATCTTTCGAATGATTTTCAACCGCGCCCTGCAACGTGAATTGGCCAGTGCGGCCGGCGCTACCTTCACGGTTCTATTTACGATCCTGCTGTCCTGGACCCTGATGAGCGTCCTGGGGAAAGCCGCGGGCGGCAAGGTCGCGTCCAATGACGTCGTGGCCCTGCTGTTCTTTGCGATGCTGAATTATCTGCCGACTGTCCTGATCCTTACCAGCTTTATTTCGGTGCTGCTGGCGGTCACGCGCAGCTACCGCGATTCCGAGATGGTGGTGTGGTTCGCGTCGGGCCAGTCGCTCACGCGCTGGTTGCGACCCGTGCTGGTGTTCGGCCTGCCGATGGTCGCGCTGACGGCCGCCATGAGCCTGTTCGCCACCCCTTGGGCCAAGGGCAAGAGCGCCGAATTCATCCAGCGTTACGAGAAGCGCGAAGACCTGAAGAAGGTCTCGCCCGGCCAGTTCCGCGAATCGGCGTCCAGCAACCGCGTGTTCTTTGTCGAGGGCTCCGCCGGCGAAGCGACGGTGGTGCAGAACGTGTTCGTCAACACGGTCGACAAGAACGGCAATACCACCGTGGTGGCCAAGGAAGGCGTGATCGAGCAGTCGCCCGACGGTGGCTCCTTCCTGGTGCTCAAGAACGGACGGCGCTACCAAGGCACGCCGGGCAGCAGCGACTTTCGCACCATGGAGTTCGAGCGCTACAGCATGCGCGTGGCCACCCGCGTGGCGGAGCTGAACCTGGACAAGCCGTCCAAGGCCTGGCCGACCGAGATGCTGCTGGCCCAGCCGAGCCGCGACACGCGCGCCGAACTGCTGTACCGGATCTCCGACCCGATCACCTGCCTGCTCCTGATCGTGCTGGCCATCCCGCTGGGCTTCGTGAACCCGCGCGCGGGCAGTTCGGCCAACCTGATCGTGGCGGTGCTGATCTTCTTCACCTATAACAACCTGGTGCGCATGATGGAAGCCAGCGTCCGCCAGGGCAAGATCGGCTTTGCCAGCGCCTGGTGGCCGCTGCACCTGATCGTGGCGCTGTGCGTGCTGGGCATGTTCGCCTGGCGCCTGAACGTCAACCATCCCTATCATCCGCGCACCCTGTGGTCTGCCTGGAAGCGCGGCGACGTGAAGGCAAGCGCCCAATGAAGATCCTGCAGCGTTATTTTTCCGTCTCGATCGCGCAGGCGGTGGCCTTCGTGCTGGTGGCCTTGCTCGGCCTGTCGGCCTTCATGGACCTGACCGGCGAACTGCCCGAAGTGGGCAAGAACGGCTACATGATCCAGCACGCCTTCCTGTATGTGCTGATGCGCGCCCCCGGCCATGTGTATGAAATCATGCCGGTGGCGGCCCTGATCGGCACCATCTACGCGATGGCGCAGTTTGCCTCCAGCTCGGAATTCACCATCATGCGGGCCTCCAGCATGTCGACCCTGCAGGCGGCCTGGATGCTGTTCAAGGTGGGCGTGGTGCTGGTGGCGATCACCTTCGTGTTCGGTGAACTGATCACGCCGCGCACCGCGCCCGCGGCCGAGCGGCTCAAGCTCTCCGCGCGCGGGGCCACCGTCTCGGAGGAATTCAGGTCCGGCATGTGGACCAAGGATATCGTGCGCAGCGATGGCCTGAAGGGGGCGGTCACCGGATCGCGCTTCTTCAACGTGCGCAAGTTCCGGCCGGACGGCCAGTTGATGGATGTGCGCCTGTACGAGTTCGACACCAACTACCACATGCGCCTGCTGATCACGGCCAGGCGCGCCAGCTTCGCCGGCAACAGCACCTGGCAGCTGGAGGATGTGACGGAGACGGTGTTCTCCAATTCGCGCATGCCGGCGCCCGGCCAGCCGGTGCCGCCCGAACTGACCTCGGGCACCTTCGGCCAGGAGACCAGCGTGGTCACTACGCGCAAGCTGCCGACCATGCAGCTGGTCTCGGAGATCACGCCGAAGCTGCTGTCCGTATCGGCCTCCGACCCACAGCGCATGTCGGCCAACGAGCTGGCGCTGTACACCCGCCACCTGTCGGAGAACAAGCAGGAGACCGAGCGCTTCAAGATCGCGTTCTGGAAGAAGCTGTTCGACCCGCTGGCCATCTTCGTGCTGATGGCGCTGGCCCTGCCGTTCGCCTACCTGCACACGCGCAGCGGCGGCGTGAGCCTGAAGATCTTCATCGGCATCATGATCGGCGTGGCCTTCATCCTGATTAACACCACGTTCGCGCACATCGGCCTGTTGAGCAGCACGGTGCCGGCCTTTGTCACGGCCATCGCGCCCAGCATCCTGTTCCTGGGGCTGGCGCTGGGCGCCCTGTGGTGGGTGGAGCGCCACTGATGGCGCGCGCCCTGATCCTGTTCGCCC
>JBKHWY010000017.1:16562-19047 GCA_046566285.1 Gammaproteobacteria bacterium
GAGCGCCTGCGCGACCTGACTCAGGCGCGCGTGCCGGACGTGCCGGTGTCGCTGGCCTTCCTGGAGCTGATGGAGCCGCGCCTGCCGGAGGAAGTGGCGCGCCTGGCCGCGCAGGGCATCACCCATGTCAGCGTGGTGCCGGTATTCCTGGGGCAGGGCGGCCACGTGCTGCGCGACCTGCCGCTGATGGTGGACGAACTGCGCGCGGCCTGGCCGCAGGTGGCGATCCACGTGGCCGGCGCGGTGGGCGAAGACCCCGAGGTGCAGCGCGCCATGACCGACTACTGCGTCGCGGCGCTGAAGGGCGACTGAAGGTCGCCTGCCCGACTACAGTCCGAGCGGCTGCCCGGCCACGGCGCGGGTGGTTTCGCGCACCACCAGCTGCAGCGGCGGGATGTCCTCGCTGACGGTCTCGCCTTCGATCAGGTGCAGCAGCGCCTGGGTGGCGATGCGGCCGATGTCGTACAGCGGCTGGCGCACGGTGGTCAAGGGCGGCGTGGTGTATTCCGACCCGGGCAGATCGTCAAAGCCGATCAGCGAGATATCGTCCGGCACCCGGATACCCTTGCGGTACATGCACAGGCGCGCGCCATAGGCGGACAAGTCGTTGGCCGCAAACACGGCGCTGAAGGTGTGTCCGCGTCCCAGCAGCACCCCCATCGCATGCGCGCCGCCGGACTCGTGGAAGTCGCCTTCGGCCACCAGTTCGGCATCGAAGGCGATGCCCGCTTCATCGAGCGCGCGCCGGTAGCCGCGCATGCGCTCCTCGGCGTCATGGTGGTTGGCCGGACCGGTCACGAAGGCGATGCGGCGGTGGCCCAGGTCGATCAGGTGGCGCACTGCCTGGTAGGCGCCGTTCTCGTGATCGAGCTTGAAGCCCAGCGCGCTGCTGGTCTGCAGCGCGCGGCCGGTGGAGACGATCGGGCGCTGGCCGGCAAAGCGCAGGATATCCTCGTCGGCCAGGCGGCCGGACAGCAGGATGATGCCGTCGACCTTGCGGGCCAGGAGCAGGCGGATGCGGTCGGCTTCCTCGGCCGCGTTCCAGTGGCCGCTGACGATCACCGAGGCGTAGCCGGTGCCTTTCAGGCCGTCGTCCACGCCGCGCAGGGTCTCGTCGAAGAAGGGGCTGGAGATATCCTGGACCACGATGCCGATGGTGTGCGAGCGGCCTTTCTTCAGCCCCTGCGCCATCTGGTTGGGTGCGAAATTCATTTTCTCGATGGCGGCCTGCACGGCCAGGCGCTTGTCGTCCGACACCTTGGCCGTACCGTTCAGAATGCGCGAGACGGTGCTGGGCGAGACCCCGGCGACACGGGCGACATCAAGCAGGGTGGCAGGTGCGGAAGAGGAAGGTGGAATACTCACGAGGCGTCCGATAGGAAAAGAATTCGTTCAGGGCAAGCGTAGCATAACAAACAGTCAACAATCGCCCGAAGCTTAACTTGCTGAGAATACAGTATGGCGCAGGCTGTGGCAAAAATATCTGAAATCGTTTTCATGACAATGTTGACTTTTAATTTCAATTCCTGTCTAATGGCGGTGTCGATTGAAAACGTTTTCAGACGACGCAATGTTAGCGATAGGGCGGTAGAATCTGGGCATGAGCCCATTTTTAGAATGAAAACTTGTTAGCGCTCACATGCGCTTGACGGTCACAATGGGTGATGTTTGGCGAGCTCACACACCCGTGGCATTTTGCCAACATGACGTCAATTGCGCAGGGGCGTGCCGGCGCAGGACAGGTAAGGAATGGCCGGGTTAATTCCGGCTTTGGGGCGGGGCGCACCGATGCGCTCGGCCCGCTGTGACGATCTCTCCTGTTGGACGATCGATCTACCAGCACAGGGTAGATGGTAGCCTGACAGTTCAGCCCGTATCGGTTGTCCCCCGATACGGGCTTTTTTTTGGTTCATCGCGTTTTACCGGGAAACGCATCCTTGATCTTCAAGAAGAAGTATGCAGAGTCCCGGAAACCGTAGGCCATGCGCTTGATGACTTTGATCCGGTTGTTCACGCCCTCAAGGATGGATGAGCTCATCGGATAGATGGCTGACGCCAGGATGCCGCGTCTGTACTTGCTGAGCCGTTTGGCAAATTGGATCACCGGCCCGATCTGGCTATCCAAGGCAAGGCGGAGCCAAGCCTTCCATCTGCGGGCACCCTCGCGCACGGTTGGCGCGTACCAGATTTCCTTCAGTTCGGTCTTCAGTAAGTAGACCGTAGCCAATGGCTGGTTGGCGGCCAGCAGTTCCCCCAATTTGACAGCTTGGTCACTCTGCAGATTGGCCTGGTTACGCAGCAACAGCCAGCGGCTGCGTTTGATGACCTGGCGAGCTTTGGGCTGGTCGCGCAACGCGTTGGCCTGGTCGACACGCACCCTGTCGACGACCTCGCGACCAAAGCGGGCAACTACGTGAAACAGATCGTAGACCACCTCCGCGTTGGGGCAGTGCTGGCGAACTTCGAGATCGAAAGCCGTGTTCAT
>JBKHWY010000018.1:0-18707 GCA_046566285.1 Gammaproteobacteria bacterium
TGCTGCGCTCGGCGGCCAAGAACTACAAGGACGTGGTGGTGATCGTCGACCCGGCCGACTACGGCCCCGTGCTGGCTGAAATGTAAGGCGCGGGCGAAGGCACCGGCGTGGTCAGCTACGACACCAAGTTCCGCCTGGCAAAGAAGGTGTTCGCCCACACCGCCCAGTACGACGGCGCCATCACCAACTACCTGACCAGCCTGGGCGAAGACAAGCAGCACGCCACGCGCGCGACCTACCCGCAAACGCTCAACATCACCGTCGAGAAAGTGCAGGACATGCGCTACGGTGAGAACCCGCACCAGTCGGCCGCGTTCTACCGCGACCTGGTCCCGGCCGCCGGCGCGCTGGCCAACTACAAGCAGCTGCAGGGCAAGGAACTGTCGTACAACAATATCGCCGACGCCGATGCGGCCTGGGAATGCGTCAAATCCCTGGGCGGCCTGGGCCAGAGCGCCGGCTGCGTGATCGTCAAGCACGCCAACCCCTGCGGCGTGGCCATCGGCGCCGACGCGCTGGACGCCTACAGCCGCGCGCTGCAGACTGATCCGACCTCGGCCTTCGGCGGCATCATCGCCTTTAACGTGGAAGTGGACGGCAAGGCGGCCGAAGCCGTGGCCAAGCTGTTCGTGGAAGTGCTGATCGCCCCATCCTTCACCGCGGAAGCGCGCCAGACCATGGCGGCCAAACAGAACGTGCGCCTGCTGGAAATCCCGCTGGGCGGCGACAACAACCCATTCGACGTCAAGCGCGTGGGCGGGGGCCTGCTGGTGCAGTCGCCGGACGCGAAAAACGTGGGCCTGTCGGACCTGCGCGTGGTCACCAAGAAGCAGCCCACCCAGCAGCAGCTGCAGGACATGATGTTCGCCTGGCGCGTGGCCAAGTTCGTCAAGTCGAATGCCATCGTGTTCTGCGCCAACGGCATGACGTTGGGCGTGGGCGCCGGCCAGATGAGCCGCATCGACTCGGCCCGCATCGCCTCCATCAAGGCCCAGAACGCCGGCTTGACCCTGGCCGGTTCGGCGGTGGCGTCGGATGCGTTCTTCCCGTTCCGCGACGGCCTGGACGTGGTGGTCGATGCGGGCGCGACCTGCGTGATCCATCCGGGCGGCTCGATGCGCGACCAGGAAGTGATCGACGCGGCCGACGAGCGCGGCGTCGTGATGCTGTACACCGGGACGCGACACTTCCGTCACTGATCCGGCATTAAAATGCCGGGGAGGGCGCGCCAAAGCTTGCCCGGCGGTATAACATTCGGTAATGATTATTCTTGGCATTGACCCGGGCCTGCGCACCACAGGCTTCGGGCTTATCGAAAAGCAGGGCAACAAGCTGCGCTACATCGCCTCCGGCACCATCAAGACGATGACCGAAGGCGACCTTCCGGGGCGCCTCAAGATCATCCTCAAGGGCATTGGCGAAATCGTCCGCACCTACCAGCCGGACTGTGCAGCCATCGAGAAAGTCTTCGTCAACGTCAATCCCCAGTCCACCCTGCTGCTCGGGCAGGCGCGCGGCGCGGCCATTACCGCGCTGGTCGGGGCCGATTTGTCGGTGGCCGAGTACACCGCACTGCAGGTCAAGCAGGCCGTGACGGGCCACGGCAAGGCGGCCAAGGAACAGGTGCAGGAAATGGTGGCGCGCCTGCTGCTGCTGCCCGGACTGCCCGGCACCGATGCGGCCGATGCCCTGGGGGTGGCCATCTGCCACGCCAACAGCCACGATGCGCTGGCGCTGATCCAGACGCTGGCGCCCTCGCTGTCCGGCCTGCGCATGAAGCGCGGCCGTCTCGTCTAACCCATCGCGTCCACAACAACAAGGGTCATCCATGATTGGTCGTCTGTCCGGGATTCTCCTCGAGAAGAACCCACCGCAACTGCTGGTCGACTGCAACGGTGTCGGCTATGAAGTCGATGTGCCGATGAGCACCTACTACAACCTGCCGCAGCTGGGCGAGCGCGTCACGCTGTTCACCCACCAGGCCATCCGCGAGGATGCGCATTTGCTGTTCGGCTTTGGCAACGCCAACGAGCGCGCCGTGTTTCGCCAATTGATCAAGATTACCGGCGTGGGCGCGCGCACCGCGCTGGCGATCCTGTCGGGCATGACGGTGGCCGATCTGGCCCAGGCCGTGACCCTGCAGGAAGCCGGCCGGCTGGTGAAAGTTCCGGGCATCGGCAAGAAAACCGCCGAGCGCCTGCTGCTGGAACTGAAGGGGAAACTCGGCGCCGACCTGGGCGCCGTGGGCGGCGTGGTCCAGCACGATGCGCAATCGGATATCCTCAACGCCCTGCTGGCTTTGGGGTATTCTGACAAGGAAGCGCTGGCCGCGCTGAAGAATCTGCCGGCCGGCAGCAGCGTATCCGACGGCATCAAATTTGCGCTCAAGGCGCTTTCAAAGTCCTAATCGATGAGCATCCAGACCGACAACTTCACCGAGCAGCGCATCATTGCCGCCACCCCCGCTTCGCCCAACGAAGAGGCGATCGAGCGGGCGCTGCGGCCCAAGCAGCTCGACGAATACGTCGGCCAGGAAAAGATCCGCAACCAGCTGGAGATCTTCATCTCGGCAGCTCGGAAGCGCCGCGAAGCGCTCGACCACACCCTGCTGTTCGGCCCGCCGGGCCTGGGCAAGACCACGCTGGCGCACATCATCGCGCGCGAGATGGGCGTGAACCTGCGCCAGACCTCTGGCCCGGTGCTGGAGCGCCCGGGCGATTTGGCCGCCATTCTCACCAACCTCGAGGTGAACGACGTGCTGTTCATCGACGAGATCCATCGCTTGTCCCCGGTGGTGGAGGAGATCCTGTATCCGGCGCTGGAAGACTACCAGATCGACATCATGATCGGCGAAGGCCCGGCCGCGCGCTCGGTCAAGCTCGACCTGCAGCCCTTCACCCTGGTGGGCGCCACCACGCGCGCCGGCATGCTGACCAATCCGCTGCGCGACCGCTTCGGCATCGTCGCCCGCCTGGAGTTCTACAACGCGGTGGAACTGACCCGCATCGTCACGCGCAGCGCGGCCCTGCTGGGCGCGCCCATCGTCGAGGAGGGCGCGCGCGAAATCGCCCTGCGCGCACGCGGCACACCGCGTATCGCCAACCGCCTGCTGCGCCGCGTCCGTGACTATGCGGAAGTGAAGGGCACCGGTGACATCACCAAGGACATGGCCGACGCGGCGCTGAAGATGCTGGACGTCGATGCGGTCGGCTTCGACATCATGGACCGCAAACTGCTGGAAGCGGTGCTGTTCAAGTTCGGCGGCGGGCCGGTCGGCATCGGCAACCTGGCCGCCGCCATCGGCGAGGAAGCCGACACCATCGAAGACGTGCTCGAACCCTACCTGATCCAGCAGGGCTACCTGCAGCGCACCCCGCGCGGCCGCATCGCCACCCCGCTGGCCTACCAGCATTTCGGCGTGGCGGCGCCGCGCACCAGCCCCACCGGGGACCTGTGGGACAACCTTGTTTGACGGGCGTGGCCTGTCGCCTTTCTGGCGGGGCGTGCTGATCGCGCTCGGCATTGTCCTGATGGTCGGGTTCGGCCTGTGTGGAATGATGGGGCTGGGCTTCGGTATCCGCGGCTTTGGTGGCAGCAGGGGGACGGCGAGCGCCTTAAACATGCTCACGCTGCTGGGGACCCTGGGCATCGTCGTGGCCGCTCTGCTGGGCCGGCTCGTGGTGCGTGCCTGTCGCAAGCTGGCCGCGCAGCGTGCCGCCGCACGGTCGGATTAAGCCAATTGCCCACCCTGCGGACTTCGGAGTGGTGAATTGATTGCACGTGTACTGCGTATCGCTGGCCTCGTCGCCGGCTCGATCGCCATGGTCGGCTTCGGCCTCTGCGGCGGGCTTGGCCTCGTGGGCGGCCTGATCGCGATCTGGCAGCCCACTGACCACGGCATGAGTTCCGTCCTGCTGGGCGCCGGCAGCGCAGGCGTGGGCATTGCGCTGGTGGCGTGGTTCGTCGTGCGCGCACTCTGGCGCGGCAGGAACAAGTCGCGCGAGAAGGCATGAGCGGCCCTGCCATGAGTGGCCCTGCCTTCAGCGCCGCCAGCAGCCACGCGCTGCACTTCGTGTTCGAGTGGCTGGCCATGGCCATCGGCGTGCAGCTTTACCGCCTGGAGCGCAGGCGTGCAGGCCTGGGCGGCATGGTGCAGCCGGGCGCCTACGCCGTCGTCATGGGCTGCATCCTGGGCGCGGCGATCGGCAACAAGCTGGTGTTCTGGATCGAGTATCCGCACCTGTGGCGGGCTGCCCATGGGATCGGCGTGCTGATGGCCGGCCAGTCGATCGTCGGCGGGCTGCTGGGTGGCCTGCTGGGCGTGGAGCTGGCCAAGAAGTTCACCGGGCAAACCGCATCGACGGGCGACGCTTTCGTGCTGCCACTGATCGTGGCCATGGCGTTCGGCCGCATCGGCTGCTTTCTCGCCGGGCTGACCGATGCGACCTATGGCAATCCCACCACGCTGCCATGGGGAGTGGACTTCGGCGATGGCGTGGCGCGCCATCCCACCCAACTCTATGACATTGCCTTCATCCTGATCTGGGGCGGCCTGCTGCAAGCGTCGCGCCGGCGCTGGAGCGCCCGGCCGGGCTTCACCTTCAAGCTGTACCTGGCCGGCTACCTCGCCTGGCGCCTCGGCATCGAGACCATCAAGCCGCTGCCGTTTGACTACGGCCTGGGCATCAGCGGCGTGCAGCTGGTCTGTATCGTTGCGCTGGCGCTGTACCTGCCCATCGTCGCGCGCGCCGCATCTACTCCAGTGAAGACCATCCCATGAGCCGCAAGAGCCGTCCCTATCTTTTCTACGACACCACCACATCGGTGTGTTCGCAATGCCTGTATCCCGTCGAGGCGAAGATCATCTTCAAGGACGAGCGGGTCTACATGGACAAATGGTGCCAGGCCCACGGCGCCGAGCGCGTGCTGGTGTCGGACGACGTCGAGTATTACCGCCTGTGCCGCGAAGTCTTCGTCAAGCATCCCGAAATGCCGCAGACCTTCAACACGCCGATGGAATACGGCTGCCCCTACGACTGCGGCCTGTGCCCGGATCACATGCAGCACTCCTGCCTGTCGATCGTGGAGGTGACGGACAACTGCAACCTGAACTGCCCGGTGTGCTATGCCGACAGCGGCACCCATCGCGAGCAGCACAAGCCGTTCGAGGACATCGTGGCCATGCTGGACGCCGTGGTGGCCAACGAAGGCGAGGCCGATGTGCTGCAGCTCTCCGGGGGCGAACCGACCCTGCACCCGCGCTTCTGGGACATCATGGACGCCGTGCGCGCGCGCCCGATCAAGCACGTGATGGTCAACACCAATGGCGTCACGCTGGCCCAGGACCCGGCCTTCGTGCAGCGCCTGGCGTCCTACGCGCCCGGCGTGGAGGTCTACCTGCAGTTCGATTCGCTGCGCGCCGAGGTGCACAAGGCCCTGCGTGGCGCGGACCTGACGCGCATCCGTGCGCAGGCGCTGGCCAACCTGAACGCGGCGGGGCTGTCGACGACGCTGGTGGTGACGCTTAAAAAAGGTTTGAACGACGACGAGATCGGCGCCATCATCGATTTCGCGCTGACCCAGCCCTGCGTGCGGGGCGTGACGCTGCAGCCGATCCAGGATGCCGGTCGGGTGCGGGACTACGACGCGCGCCTGCACCGGCTGACGGTGTCGGAAGTGCGCCGCAAGATCGCCGAGCAGACCACCTTGTTCACCCCTGGCCGACGTGGTCCCGGTGCCGTGCAATCCGGACACGCTGGCGATGGCGTATGCTCTGAAAATCGACGGCCAGGCCCAGGCGCTGACGCGCTACCTGGACCCGCAAACGCTGGTGGAGGGCAGCGGGAACACCATCGTGTTCGAGCGCGATGAAACGCTGCGCCGCACCGTGAAGGAACAGGTGTTCAAGCTGTTCTCGACCAACCATTCACCGCAGTCGCAGGCCAATTGCCTGTCCGAGCTGATGTGCTGCCTGCCGCTGATCGAGGCGCCCCAGCACCTGCGCTACGATAATGTGTTCCGCGTGCTGATCGTGCAGTTCATGGATTCGGTGTCGCTGGACGTGCGCGCGCTGAAGAAGTCATGCATCCACTTCGCCCAGCCGGACGGGAAGATGATTCCGTTCGAGAGTTTCAACCTGCTGTACCGGGACGGGGTGCGCCTGGATGCGATTCGCGCGGACATCGCGCGCCAGACCGCTGGCCGCCGCGAGCATCAGGCCACAAACGGAGAACGGCCGATCAGCTGGCGACCAGTGAAGCCTTGACGCGGCGGAGTCAGCCCACCGGATTGCCGTGCTCGTCCCAGTAGGACCAGCGCCCGAATTCGTCGCCGTCCACGTAGAAGCCCTTGGCGGCCAGCTGGCCGTTGGGGTAGAAGTCCTGCCACAGACCGCTTTCCTTGCCGCGCGTGTACTGGCCCTTCGAGCGGACGGTGCCGTCTTCGTAGAATTCGGTGAACGGGCCGTGGTGCACCCAGCGGGTCTTGTCGCCCGAGCGCTTCTGGGCGTAGCGAAAGCGAACCGCGCCATTCGGATGCAGTATCTCGGCAATCTGCGTGTCGGCGGTGGCCGGGGCGTCCACGGTATCGGTCGCTTTCATAATCATGACAAATGCTTGAAAGTAACTATGCTAATGGTGCTTCAAGGAAAAGTCTTTCTTTATTTTAAAATTTGGCGTAAGCGCAACAGTTGGTGCAACAGCATGCGAACAGCCGTGGGCATGCTCGACCACGACTGCGTGTCCAGTTAGCAGTATATTGGCATCATTATGCTGGAGAACACATGAATATTTGGGTCGATGCCGACGCCTGCCCTGCCGTGGTCAAGGATATCTTGTACCGGGTGGCCGAGCGTTTGCAAGTGCAGGTGACGCTGGTGGCGAACCAGCTGATGCGGGTGCCGAACTCGCGCTTCATCCGCGCGGTGCAGGTGGCGCAAGGGGCGGACGTGGCCGACGCCGCCATTGTCGAGCAGTGCGCGACGGGCGACCTGGTCGTCACCGGCGACATCCCGCTGGCCGCGCAGGTGCTGGAGAAGGGCGGCCATGCGCTCAATCCCCGTGGCGAGTTTTACACGGCCGACAATATCGCCCAGCAGCTCACCATGCGCAAGTTCATGGAAGAATTGCGCAGCGGCGGCATCGATACCGGCGGGCCTGCGCCGTTCAGCCAGTCGGACCGGCGCCAGTTCGCCAATGCGCTGGACCGGCACCTGAGCCAGCAGTTGCGGCGCAGCTAGGCAGGGCGGCAGCGCGCAGCATCCAGCACCATGGGCACGTACAGGATGCCGTTGGCCGCCATATGCTCGCCATGGATGACGAAACCGAAGTGCTGGTAGACGTCAACGGCGGCCATGCTGGAGTTGACGGTGTAACGGCCCGGATGGCCGGCCGCCTCGGCGTCAATGCGGATCGCGTCCCACAGGCGCGACGCATAGCCGCGCCCATGAAAGCGCTCGGCCACGAACAGGTGGTACAGGTGAGCATGGTCGCGCATCGCCACCACGCCGCCCAGTTCGCCATCCACCCAGCCGGTCAGGTAGCGGTAGGCCGGGTTGGCGATCAGGGCGGCAACGGCGCCGGGCTGGAAGCTGGCGAGGAACTTTTCGGCGCCCGCGCCCAGCGGGTCGATGGTGCAGTAGCGCGCCAGGCTCAGGAGCAGGGCACTGATGGCGGATGCATCCTCCAGCGTGGCGGCGCGGATGACGAGGGGGCTATCGCTCATTGCTCCCGCAGCCAGACTTGCGAGCGGCCCAGCATCGGCATGCCGATATAGCCGCGCACGTCGAGCTTCTTGCCGCCGTCCAGCACGTTCAGCTTGCTGCGGTTGGTCTTGCCGTTGTCGGGATCGAGGATTTCGCCGCCGCTGTACTCGTGCTCGCCGCTTTTCTTCAGGCCGGACAGGAACACCAGGCCGACGATGGGCTGGTTCTTCCTGTCGCCCTGGCCGGCGGTGCAGCGGGGATTGGCATCAGGCAGGTCGGTGCGCAGGAGCTTTTCAATGCGCCCCTGCAGTTCACCGTTGACTTCGGAAATACGGATCAGCGCCTTGGGTTTGCCGGTCACGTCATCGATGTTCTTCCACAGGCCGACAGGGGAGAGCTCCTCCGCCCCCGCTGCCGTGGCTGCCAACATTAGTGCAATCAATCCAGTCTGAATCAAAAGTCGCATGGTGCAGCTCCTGTGGTGAACGTGGTGGTGTTATGCGGCCGGCAGCTTCCCGAGTTGTTCGCGCAGTTTATCAATAGTTGCGGAGAAGTTGGCTAGACGCTCTTTTTCCTGCGCAACAACCGCTGCGGGCGCGCGCGCCACGAAGCTTTCATTGCTCAGTTTTCCGTTTGCCTTGGCAATTTCCGCGTCGAGTCGGGCAATCTCCTTGGACAGGCGCTCGCGCTCGGCCGCCACGTCGATTTCCACCTTCAGCATCAGCTTGGTGGCGCCGACGATGGACACGGCTGCCGGCGACTCCGGCAGGGTGTCGACGATGTTCACTTCCGACAGCTTGCCCAGCATCTGGACGTAGGCGACAAACGATTCCAGGCGCGCTTTATCGGCTGCATCGGCCGCGTCGGCCGCTTCGACGATCAGGGGCACCCGCACGGACGGCGAAATCTGCATTTCGCCGCGCAGGTTGCGGGTGGCGTCCACCAGGGCTTTCAGCTGGCTCATCCAGCCTTCGGCGGCTTCGTCGATCAGTGCCGGATTGGCTTCTGGATAGGGTTGCAGCATGACCGAGTCACCTTCTGCCTTGAGCGCTTTGCCGGCCAGCGGCGCGACCGCCTGCCACAGCGCTTCGGTGACGAAAGGCACGATCGGATGGGCCAGGCGCAGGATGGTTTCCAGCACGCGCAGCAGGGTATTGCGGGTGGCCTTCTGCTGGCCTTCGCTGCCTTGCTGGACCTGCACCTTGGCCACTTCCAGGTACCAGTCGCAATACTCGTCCCAGACGAACTTGTAGATGGCGCTGGCGATATTGTCGAAACGGTAGTCTTCAAAGCCCTTGGCGATCTCCTGCTCGGCGCGCTGCAGTTGCGACAGGATCCACTTGTCGGCCTGGGACAGGTCGGCGTCATTCGGACCGCAATCCTTGCCTTCCGTGTTCATCATCACGAAACGGGTGGCGTTCCACATCTTGTTGCAGAAGTTGCGATAGCCCTCGCAGCGTCCCAGGTCGAAGTTGATGTTGCGGCCCAGCGATGCGTAGGACGCCATGGTGAAGCGCACGGCGTCCGAACCGAAGGCCGGGATGCCTTCCGGGAATTCCTTGCGGGTGGCCTTGGCAATCTTGTCCGCGTCCTTCGGGTTCATCAGGCCGGTGGTGCGCTTGACTACCAGCTCGTCCACGCCGATGCCGTCGATCAGGTCGATGGGGTCGAGCGTGTTGCCCTTGGACTTGGACATCTTCTGGCCGGCGGCGTCGCGCACCAGGCCGTGCACGTACACGGTCTCGAACGGCACCTTGCCGGTGAAGTGCGCGGTCATCATGACCATGCGCGCGACCCAGAAGAAGATGATGTCAAAGCCCGTCACCAGCACGGAGGAGGGGAGGAACAGCTTGGCGTCCAGGGTCGGCTCGGGCCAGCCCATGGTGGAGAAGGGCACCAGCGCCGAGGAGAACCAGGTGTCGAGCACATCGTCGTCGCGGCGCAGCGGCGCGGTCACGCCGGCAGCGGCCGCCTTGGCGCGGGCTTCGTCCTCGGTCCTGGCCACGAACACCTCGCCCGCGTCGGTGTACCAGGCCGGGATCTGGTGGCCCCACCACAGCTGGCGCGAGATGCACCAGTCCTGGATGTTTTCCAGCCACTGGTTGTAGGTGGTGCTCCAGTTTTCCGGCACGAACTTGATCTCGCCGTTCGCGACTTTTTCCAGCGCCACTTCGGCGATCGACTTGCCGGGATTGAAGGTGCCTTCCGGCGCAGGTTTGCTCATGGCCACGAACCACTGGTCGGTCAGCATCGGTTCGATGACGACCCCGGTGCGGTCGCCCCGCGGCACCATCAGCTTGTGCGGCTTGACCTGTTCCAGGAGGCCTTGGGCATCGAGGTCGGCCACCACCTGCTTGCGGGCGGCGAAGCGGTCCAGGCCGCGGTAGGCTTCCGGGGCGTTGTCGTTGATCTTGGCGTCCAGGGTGAACACGCAGATCATCGGCAACTGGTGGCGCTGGCCGACGGCGTAGTCGTTCATGTCGTGCGCCGGGGTGATTTTCACGCAGCCGGTGCCGAAGGCCTTGTCGACGTATTCGTCGGCAATGATGGGGATCTCGCGGCCGACCAGCGGCAGGCGCAGCATCTTGCCCACCAGGTGGGTGTAGCGTTCATCGGTCGGATCGACCGCCACGGCCACGTCGCCCAGCAGAGTTTCCGGACGGGTGGTGGCCACCGTCAGGTGGGCGCTGCCGTCGGCCAGCGGGTACTTGATGTACCACATCGAGCCGTCTTCTTCTTCCGACACCACTTCCAGGTCGGACACGGCGGTGCCCAGCTTCGGGTCCCAGTTCACCAGGCGCTTGCCACGGTAGATCAGGCCTTGTTCGTACAGGCGCACGAACACTTCGGTGACGGACTTCGAGCGCGTTTCGTCCATGGTGAAGTATTCACGCGCCCAGTCCGGCGACGTACCCATGCGGCGCATCTGGCCGGTGATGGTGTTGCCGGACTTTTCCTTCCACTCCCACACCTTGCTGATGAATTGCTGGCGGCCCAGGTCATGGCGCGAGATCTTCTGGGCATCGAGCTGGCGTTCCACCACGATTTGCGTCGCGATGCCGGCGTGGTCGGTGCCGGGAATCCAGGCCGTGTTGTAGCCGCGCATGCGGTAGTAGCGCGTCAAGCCATCCATGATGGTCTGGTTGAACGCATGGCCCATGTGCAGGGTGCCGGTCACGTTCGGCGGCGGCAGCTGGATCGAGAACGAGGGCTTGGATTCATCCAGGGTGGCGGCGAAGTACCCGCGCTGTTCCCACTCGGTGCGCCAGAACTGTTCAATGTCGGCGGGCTCGAAAGACTTGGCTAATTCCATGGTGTGCAGTGGTTGGGCGCTGAGAGCGCGTTGATTTTGCGAAAACATCCATTATAGGGGAATGGCGGGGGAAGGGCGGCAGCAACGGGGGCCATCGACGGGCCCATGGCGGACTCCCCGCACCGTGCCGGCGGGCCTGGCGCAACAGCGCGGCCCAATGTGTTGACCGCAGGTTAAACTTGCAATTCAGTCCACATCATCAGGAGAGCCCATGCACAAGTTACTCACGGTCGCGCTGGCAAGCGCGCTGGTCCTATGCGCCCCATCGTTCGCGGCGCAGCGCACCTTCGCATTCAGCGCGACCGTCGCCACGGTCGGTACCGGCCCGGAAGGGGAGACCCAGTCCAGCGTGGAAGGCTGGATCGATGGCACCCGTGTCTATCAGGGCGACCTGGTCACGGGCACATTGCAGTTCGATGACGCGCTGGCGCCATGGGCAGTCGCAGGCGACACGGCCGAGTTTTCGGGTTCCGCCTACAGCCAGCTCGATCTGTTGCTGCCCGCACGCGCGCTGGCCCTCCAGGACAAGATGGCCTATATGCAGGGTTACCGGACCTACCAGGAAGATGGATTCTTCCTGGACGGCTATGAGGATTATCGCAAGGTGACTTACTCGTTCAGCGTGCATATGCCGGTCAATACCGCCGTGCCGTACGCGATCGGCCTGGATCCCGCAGGCGCGAACAGGGCCTCCCTGGTGTGGCACCCGCATGGCGAGCCAGGGTACAGCTACATGACGCTCAACTGGACCAGTCTGGCGGAGGTAGCGCCCGTGCCGGAACCGTCCACGGTCGGAATGCTCCTGGCCGGGATGGCGTTGGTCGGCGCCGCTGCGCGCAGGCGCGGGGCATCGCGCGCCCCGGCCTGATCCCCTTCACTCTGCAGGACCAAGAAGGGACGCCGCAGCCGCCCTTCCTGGTCCGGGATGGCTGGCCTCAGTTGCCGCAGCCGTAGGCCCTGATGCGGTCATACGCGGCCTTGGCCTGCACCAGGCCGAAGCCGAACTTGACGTCGCGCCCGGCCGGGCCCAGGTCCAGTGCGCTCTTGCCGAGCGACGTGCGGATCTGCGCGCCGGTACAGGTGGGGAAGTAGCTCCACACCAGCGCCGCCACGGCCGAGACGTGCGGCGTGGCCATCGAGGTGCCGTCGTAGTACGCGTAGTTGCTGGTCTTGACGGTGACGGTGGCGCTCTGGCCCAGCTGGGTTTTCATCGCCGCGCCATCGGTGTCCGTCACGGTCACGGACGGAATGTTGGTAATCGTGGTGCCCAGCGTGCCGCCAAAGGCGCCGGCGACATTGTTGTAGACCACCGCACCCACGCCGCCGCTGCTCTGGCAATTGCTGACCTTGGTGGAGAAGTCCACCGTGCCGCGTGCGATCAGGCAAACCTTGCCGCTGACGGCCGTATTGACCTGGTCGCCGATGCCGAAGTCGGCCAGCGGCGCGGTGGCGCTCTTGTTGGGCGAGCCTTCCATGCCGCCCGGCGCGTACACGCGCGTGCCCACCGTCAGTTCGGCGGCGCTGCCGGCGCCCGTGGGCACCGTGGATAGCACCGACACGCCCGGCGCGGCGATCTCGACCTTGCTGTTGTATTGCGAGAAGGTGGCCCAGGCCTTGTTCTCGTCGATGGCCGCCACCGACATCACGCTGGCGTAGCCGGCCGGGTAGGACACGACCGTGTTGCCGTCGTTGCCGGCCGCGGCGATCGACAGCACGCCATTGGCGGCCAGGCTATCGAAGGCGCGCTGCTCGGTGCGGCTGGAGCGTCCACCGCCGAGCGACATGCTGATCACGTTGGCGCCCGCGCTGCCGCACTGGTTCGCGGCCGCCGCCAGCGAGGACGAGTAGGCCCAGCCATCGGCGCCGAACACCTTGACGATGTGGAGCTTGAGCTGCCGGTTCGGATTGACGCCCACCACGCCCACGCCGCTGTTGTTGACGGCCGCGATGGTGCCGGCCACGTGGGTGCCGTGGTGGTTCTCGTCGGTGTACCACCAGCCCGTGCCGGCATCGTAGTTGCCGGTGGCCGGAATGCCGGTCAGGTCTTCATGGGCGCGGTCGATCCCGGAATCGATGATGCACAGCTTGCGGTTGGCCGCGTTGGTGTCGGGCAGCTGGTCGGCCTGCACCATGCGGATGCCGTACGGGACCAGCTGGCCGGTCTGGTAGGGCGCGCCGGAAGGCGAAGTCAGTGCCAGCGGATAGCGCTTGACGTCCTTCTCCACGTACAGGATGTTCGGGTTGTTCTGCAGCCCGCGCAGCGCCGCCGCCGGCACTTCGATGGCCATGGCGTCCTGTTGCGCCAGCTCGACCTTCACGTTGCCGCGCGCTGCCGCGATCAGGCTCTTAAGTTGCGCCGCCGCGCCGGGCTTGAACGACACGATGACGCGGCTGATGTCCGCCGCCGAGGCCGGCAATGCCGACGCGAACGCGCCGATCACGAGGGCGGCAAAGGCCGCCTTGGCCAGGTGCGAAGGGAAGGTCAGGCCAGTGGATGGATGAGTCATGCTGTTTCTCCGAATGTAAAGTCTTCTTTTGACGCTGCACGGATGGCGCGGCGCCGCTGTTGTCGTCATGGCCGCGGGTAGGCGGCTTGTCGATCGTACTCCCGCTTGCGGCGCGCTGTTTTCCTCAACGGTGCGCGTGTCGTTCGAGTTACGGAACACAAATATTCCTTTCGAAAGGTGGTGCGGTTGGCAACACCCGGGGTATAATCCGCGCGCCACTGACCTTGTGGCACACGCTAGGGGTCCTGCCGCACGGCTTTCGCTGTGGGCGGGTGAGAAACACCCTCTGAACCTGATCTGGATAATGCCAGCGAAGGGAAGCATCGTGAGACGCCGGGCCATGCGCCGTGGCCTCCGTCCTCCTTTGCTGGCTCCTGCCCAAAGGAGCCATTGTTTGAACGCCCACCAGAAGTTTTTGGCCAGTACGGCCGAGGTCGACAGCGCCGCCATTGCGCCGCTGCCCAATTCCCGCAAGATTTATGTCGAGGGCTCGCGCCCGGACATCCGCGTGCCGATGCGCGAGATCAGCCAGGCCGATACCCCGGCCTCGTTCGGCGCCGAGACCAATCCGCCCGTGTACGTGTACGACACCTCGGGCCCGTATTCGGACCCGGCGGCGGCGATCGACATCCGTGCCGGCCTGGGCACGCCGCGCCTGCCATGGATTCTCGAGCGTGGCGACACCGAGCAATTGCCCGGCCCGACCTCGGTGTACGGCCAGGCCCGACTGGATGATCCGGAGCTCAAAGCCATGCGCTTCGAACTGCAGCGCAAGCCCCGGCGCGCGAAGGCGGGCGCCAACGTGACGCAGATGCACTACGCGCGGCGCGGCATCATCACGCCGGAAATGGAGTTCGTGGCGATCCGCGAGAACCTGCGCCGCCAGGAATACCTGGCCCAGCTGGAAGCGTCCGGCCCGATGGGCCAGCGCATGGCGCAATTGATGGGGCGCCAGCATCCGGGCCAGCACTTCGGCGCGGCCATTCCGGCCGTCATCACGCCCGAATTCGTGCGTGAGGAAATCGCACGCGGCCGCGCGATCATTCCCGCCAACATCAACCACCCGGAAGTGGAACCGATGATCATCGGCCGTAATTTCCTGGTGAAGATCAACGCCAACATCGGCAACTCGGCCGTCACGTCCTCGATCGGCGAGGAAGTCGAGAAGATGACCTGGGCGATCCGCTGGGGCGCGGACAATGTGATGGATCTGTCGACGGGCAAGCACATCCACGAAACGCGCGAATGGATCATCCGTAACAGCCCGGTGCCGATCGGTACCGTACCGATCTACCAGGCGCTGGAAAAAGTCAACGGCAAGGCCGAAGACCTGACCTGGGAAATCTACCGCGACACCCTGATCGAACAGGCCGAGCAGGGCGTTGACTACTTCACCATCCACGCCGGCGTGCTGCTGCGCTACGTGCCGATGACGGCCAAGCGCCTGACCGGCATCGTCTCGCGCGGCGGGTCGATCATGGCCAAGTGGTGCCTCGCGCATCATCAGGAATCCTTCCTCTACACGCACTTCGAAGAGATCTGCGAGATCATGAAAGCCTACGACGTGTCGTTCAGCCTGGGCGACGGCCTGCGTCCGGGCTCCATCTACGACGCCAACGACGAAGCGCAGCTGTCGGAACTGAAGACCTTGGGCGAACTGACCCAGATCGCCTGGAAACACGACGTGCAGGTCATGATCGAAGGCCCCGGCCATGTGCCGATGCAGCTGATCAAGGAAAACATGGACCTGCAGCTGGAACACTGCGCCGAAGCGCCGTTCTACACGCTCGGCCCCCTGACCACGGACATCGCACCCGGCTACGACCACATCACCTCGGGCATCGGCGCGGCGCAGATCGGCTGGTACGGCACCGCCATGCTGTGCTACGTGACACCCAAGGAACACCTGGGCCTGCCCAACAAGGACGACGTCAAGGACGGGATCATCACCTACAAGATCGCCGCGCATGCAGCCGACCTGGCCAAGGGCCATCCGGGCGCGCAGATTCGTGACAATGCCCTGTCGAAAGCGCGCTTCGAATTCCGTTGGGAAGACCAGTTCAACCTGGGCTTGGACCCGGACAAGGCGCGCGAGTTCCATGACGAGACGCTGCCCAAGGATTCGGCCAAGGTGGCGCACTTCTGCTCGATGTGCGGACCGCATTTCTGCTCGATGAAGATCACCCAGGAAGTGCGCGACTATGCCGCCACCCAAGGGGTGTCGGAAGCCACCGCCCTGGTGAAAGGCATGGAAGTGAAAGCCGTCGAATTCGTCAGGCAGGGCGGCGAACTGTATCGCAAGCTGTAAGGCGGGCGCGGCCATGATCGATATCGAAGTCAACGGCGAGCGCCACCGCGTGGCCGCGCGCACCACGCTGCGCGAACTGCTCGATGCGCTCGATCTTCCCGATCAGGGCATTGCCCTGGCGGTGAACCGCAGCGTGGTGCCGCGCCGGCAGTGGAGCGAACGGCAGGTCGCGGCAAGCGACCGCATCGACATCGTGCGCGCCATCGGCGGCGGCTGAATCCCAGCGCTGTAAACACTTTTGGAACTTTTATGACGGACCTGACTCAAACGGATGTGCCCAAGGATGTGCTCACAATCGCGGGCAAGCAATACCAGTCGCGCCTCCTGGTCGGCAGCGGCAAGTACCGCGATCTGGCGCAGACGCGCGCGGCCACCGATGCGGCCGGCGCTGAAATCATCACCGTGGCCATCCGCCGCGTGAACATCGGCCAGAACAAGGGCGAACCGAGCCTGCTCGACGTGGTGCCGCCGGATCGCTTCACCATCCTGCCGAACACGGCGGGGTGCTACAACGCACAGGACGCCATCTACACCTTGCAGATGGCGCGCGAACTGCTGAACGGGCACAAGCTCGTCAAACTGGAGGTGCTGGGCGACGAAAAAACCCTGTTTCCCCATATGCCGGAAACACTGAAGGCAGCCGAAGCCCTCGTCAAGGATGGCTTCGACGTGATGGTGTATTGCAGCGACGATCCCATCCAGGCGCGCATCCTGGAGGAGATCGGTTGCGTGGCCGTGATGCCCCTGGCGTCGCTGATCGGCTCGGGCATGGGCATCCTCAACCCGTGGAACCTGCAATTGATCATCGAGCAGGCCAAGGTTCCGGTGCTGGTCGATGCCGGGGTCGGCACGGCCTCGGACGCGGCGATTGCCATGGAGCTGGGCTGCGATGGCGTGCTGATGAACAGCGCCATTGCCGGCGCGCAGGACCCGGTACGCATGGCGCGTGCGATGCGTCTGGCGGTCGAGGCCGGGCGCGAAGCGTATCTGGCCGGGCGTATTCCGAAGCGCTTTGCGGCGTCGCCGTCGTCGCCGACGGTTGGGCGGATGACCTGAGGCGGGGTGGGTGTGATGGGGCGGACTCGAATGTCGTGTGCCGGCGGTGCAGGTCGCGTCGTCCCGGCGACGGTATTGGCCGCCTCGCCAGGATTCAAAAGCACGATCACACGGGGTAGGACGACGCCATCGAGGGACCTCGCAATGGGTTCTGAATTCCGAGGGTGTCGCAAACCCTCCGAGGACGCCCTGCTTGAGTACACCTGCACACTCAAGACCGTCATTCTGGCGAAGGCCAGAATCCATAGCGCGTTCACTCAGTGGCAGCGTTCCACTCTGAGCAAGCGCGCTATGGGTCCTGGCCTTCGCCAGGACGACGGTTTTACCGCTACCGATTTTATTAGGAGCCGTTGTAGGACGACGCCATCGAGGGACCTCGCAATGGGTTCTGAATTCCTCGGGTGTCGTAAAACCTCTGATGACGCCTTGCTTGAGTACACCTGCACACTCAAGACCGTCATTCTGGCGAAGGCCTCGGCGGCCCCGCCAGAAATCCATAGCGCGTTCACTCAGTGGCAGCGTTCCACTCTGCGCAAGCGCGCCATGGGTCCTGGCCTTCGCCAGGACGACCGATTTAAAGCCGAGGCCCCGTCGAGCGACCGGAGCATGCATGTGCTTTGAACCCCCAATCCGTCCCACCGTCCTGGTCCTGTCCGGCCTCGACCCCTCCGGCGGCGCCGGCATCACCGCCGACGTGCAGGCCATCCACGCCCAGGGCGCCCACGCATTGCCGGTGGTTACTGCCCTGACCGTGCAGGACAACAACCGCGTGCACGCCGTGACCCCGGTCGATCCCGATCTGCTGGCCCGCCAGGTGCAATTGCTGGCCGCCAGCATCCGCATCGACGCCGTCAAGCTCGGCATTCCAGGCAGCCGCGCGAACGCCGAGGCCATCGCCGCGCTGCTGGCACCGCTGCGCGCAGCCAACCCGGCCTTGCCGATCGTGCTCGACCCGGTGCTGGCCAGTGGCCACGGCGATGCGCTCGGGCGCGGCGATGCAGTGCAGGCGCTCGCGCCGTTGCTGGCGCTGGCCACCGTGCTGGTGCCGAACGGGATGGAGGCGGCCGCCCTGGGCGAAACACCGTGCCCGGACGTGCTGGTCACGGGCGGCCATGACGATGGTCCGGACGTGGTCAACCGCTGGGGCGCGCGCAGCTGGCGCTGGCCGCGGCTGCCGGGCGAATTCCACGGCAGCGGCTGCACCCTGGCGGCCGCGATTGCCGGCCAGCTGGCGTGCGGACAGCCGCTCGAAGCCGCGCTGGAACGGGCCCAGGCCTATACCCACGGGACGCTGGCGCATGCCTTCGCCATCGCTCCCGGCCAATTGATTCCAAGGCGCTGAGCGCGCCTCCACCTTCAATCCAAAAACGAAAGCAAGCCATGCGAGGACTCTATCTGGTCACCCCCAACTGGGACGACACCGCGAAGATGGTCGAGGTCACGGCCGCGGCCCTCGATGCCGGCGCCGCCCTGGTCCAGTACCGCCACAAGGATGCGTCGCCCGAGCTGCGGCGCGAGCAGGGCGCGGCGCTCCTGGCGCTGTGCCGCCGCTATCGCCGGCCGCTGGTCATCAACGATCACTTGTCGCTGTGCCTGACGCTGGGCGCCGACGGCCTGCATGTGGGCGGCACCGACATCTCGGTGGCGGAGGCGCGCGCGGCGCTGGGGCCTGGCAAGATCATCGGGGCTTCCTGCTACGGCGACCTGACGCTGGCCACGGCGGCCGCGCGCGCGGGCGCCAGCTACGTGGCCTTCGGCGGCTTCTACCCGTCACCGGTCAAGCGCTACAGCTTCACTACCGCGCCGGCCATCCTCACCGAG
>JBKHWY010000019.1:0-18276 GCA_046566285.1 Gammaproteobacteria bacterium
AGGCGCCATGCTGAAAGCCGTCATCGTCGATGCCAGCGCGGTTGCGCGCGGGCTGCTCAACACCGTGCTGGTGGACGGCGGCTACGACGTGGTCGCCATGACGCACAGCGCCTCGCAAGGCTATGCCCTGCTGCAGAAGCACCACCCGCACCTGATCTGCATCGCGCTCGAGCAGGTCGAGGACCCGTTCGGGATCGTCGAACAGATCCGCGCCAATGCGCCCAAGACGCTGATTTTCCTGGTCTCGGGCGCGCTGGACGCGGCCACCGTGCAGCAGGCCTTGGCGCGCGGCGTGCAGGGCTTCATCGTCAAGCCCTTCAAGGCCGACGCCGTGCTCAAGACCATCCGCAACACGGTGCTGGCGGTGGTGAAGAAGAGCCAGGGTCAGTAGCTCCCCTCAATGAACATCAGGCGGCCTTGCCGGCGCCTTTGCCCTGGACATTGCCCTGCACCGAGACGTCACCGGCCGGGCCGCTGAACTGCGCGCTGCCGCTGGCGCCCTCGCTTTGCAGGTTGCCGGGGGCACTGGCGTGCACGCCGGCGCCGTGCGCCGAACCGTTGTGCTGGAACGGATCGCGGAAGTTCTTCAGCGTGTCCTGCTGGGTGCGGATGCTGCGCTCGGTCTCGCTCGAGGCCACGCGCGCCACTTCGTCGGCCAGGGTGCGCGCCGTGCGCGAGGTTTCCTGCACATGCTCTTCGGTCACGCGCGCCAGTTCGACCTGGGCGTCGGCGGCCACGCGCGAGACGTGCTGCTGGTAGGCGCGCAGTTTTTCCGCGGCCGGCTGGGCGCGCGCAGCGGCGACCGAAATCGCATCGGCCGGTGCGTCCACGGTCAGCAGCTTGTGGCTGGCGATATTGTTTTCTTCCAGTAGGGTCTGGCCCAGCTGGATGTTCAGCTCGACCAGGTTCTGGAACGAACGGGTGAGCGACTTCGATACATCGTTGAGGAAGGCCACCTGGGCATCCAGGTGCGAACGGACGGCGGGGGTGACAGCATTGGAGAATGGATACATGACGAGCCTCTATGAGTGTTGAACCGCGTTTCGATGGATGAACTTCACTTCGGTCGGACGGTGCGCCGGCAGCACCGGCGCTGTGCGAAGACTAGGCTGCGTTCATGACAGGCGCGTGACAGGTTCAAGCGTGCGGTTTCATGCGCAACGCATGGGCTCCCGCGTCCACTACACCGCCAGCAGGCAGGCGTCAATGCGCGCACTGATAGGTGCGGCCCGCTGCGGACGGGCTAGAATGCTTGGCCAGTACAGGGAGGATGAATGAAGACGACGGAAATCCGTGTGTGGCATGGCTTTGGCGAAATCTCCGCCTCGGTATCGCACGACGGCGACGACGGCAACGCGTCCGTGACATCGATCGACCTGGGCTTCGGCGAGTCGCAGCTCCCGCTCGTCCACCTGATCGAGAATGACTATGGGGTGCGATCCATGTCGCTGCGGCTGAACGGCAGTTGCGAAAGGGCGGGACTGGCGCAAGTGCTGGGACGGGTGGCGCTGGAGCTCGACAAACCGGCCGATCAGCTGGGGCAGCAATTCGATTTTGGCTACGACGAGTCGGAAGAATCGGCGGCCGCCGTCAAAGGCACGCAGGGCGAAAAGGCCCTGAACGACTGGTTCCAGTCGATTGGGATCAGCTACCTGTACATCAACCAATCCCCGGACATGTTCGCCAAGCTGTTCAAGGGCGACCTGAAGCGGCCGGACTTCCTCGTGCTGCTCGAAGCGGTCGGCATGATCGCGGTCGATGCGAAGAACTACAAGGCTTATAACGGGACCTATTCCCTGTCCTTTGAAAAGGAACTGCGCCGCGTGCTGGCCTTCGAGCGGATTTTTCGCATTCCCGTCTGGTACGCATACCTGGGCGAGGAAAGCGGGGGCCCGCAGGTATGGTATTGGATCAGCGCGCTCAAGGCCCTGGAGGTGGGCGAGGTCAAGAAGTCCAAGACCGGCGAGGAATTCCTCTCCCTGAAGCATATTCATTTCGAGCAGATCGTCACGGGCGAGGAGCTGGGCAAGCTCTATACGCATCGGCTGCCCTCGTTGAAGAAGATCGCGCGCGAACTGTAGCCATGCGATGCCATGAGCGCGCCCGGGGCGGGCGTGCTTGATCGACAAGGCAGCTTGGATTACCCTGCCGGGCACACCCCAACAAAGGATGCAATGAACGCCCCAGCCCCGCCCCGCGCTTTTCCCTCCGTCACCTACGCCCTCATCGCCATCAATGTAGCGCTCTACCTGATCCAGGTGGTCAAGGGCGCCAACGGCATCAACCCCAGTCCCGAGGCCATGATCGGCTGGGGCGCCAACGTGGCCGGCTACACGCTGGTCGACCAGCCCTGGCGCCTGTTGACCAGCATGTTCCTGCACATTGGCCTCTTGCACCTGGCCGTGAACATGTACATGCTGTTCGCCTTCGGCGCCCTGGTCGAGCGCCGCTTCGGCCATGTGCGCTTCCTGCTGGTGTACCTGCTGGCCGGGCTGGTGGGCAGCCTGGCCAGCGCCCTGTGGCATGCCGATCCGTTCCGCCAGGTGGTCGCGGCCGGCGCGTCCGGCGCCCTGATGGGCCTGTGCGGCGCGTATCTCGCCGACTGGATCGCGGCCCAATGGCACAACGATCCACACGACGAGATCAGCACGCGCGGCCCGCTGGTGCAGACCATCGTCATCAACCTGGTGATCGGGTCGGTCACCCCGGGCATCGACAACGCCTGCCACGTGGGCGGACTGATTGGCGGCTTCCTGGTGGGCGGGGCGTTCGCGCTGGTGCCGTACGAGTACGGCCGCGTGAAGAAGGCGGTGGCGGCGGCGCTCATCACCGGCGTGGCGCTGGGCGGCATCTATGCCAAGCTGCAGGCCAAACCCTCCGAAGGCCTGGCCGCGATCAGGGAAGTGCGCGCGGCCGAACAGGCCGAGCAGGAGCAGAAGGACCGGGCCGCGCGCGACGAGGCCGAACTGGCCAGGCAGATCGCGGACGACCGCAAGCACGGTCCCCGCAAGGTAAGTGCCGAGATCGCGGCGGGCAGCTCGATCGAGCTGCCCAGCTGGGCCGGCAGCCTGCTCCTGATTCCGGGCGGCGCTCGCGTGGCCATCACGGACGCCAGCGAAGGAACGCTGCGCCTGATCGACCTGGCTGCGCGCAAGGCGACGCTGGAGGTCAAGGGCGCGCGTGTCGGCCCCAAGCCACAGGAGTGCTCCGAGCCGCGCTGCTTCCCCAACAATGCCAGCGCCGTCGCGCTCGCGCCGGACGGGCGCATCGCCTACGTCGCCTCGATGGTGCTTGATGGCGTGGGCGTGGTCGATCTCGACAGCGGCAAGATGGTGGGCTCCTTCAAGACCGGAAGCCAGCCGCGCGCCATCGTCGTCAACCGGGCCGGCGCGCGCGCATGGGTGCTCAACAACGGGGACAACAGCGTGGTGGCTGTGGATCTGGCCGCCGGCAAGGCAACGGGCAAGCATGCCGTGGTCGGCAGCAGTTCGCCGCGCCACTACCATCCGGTCGGCATGTGGCTGGCGGCCGGCGAAAAGGAGCTCTGGGTGATGGACGAAAGCGCGTCGCGCATGGTGGTGCTCGATGCCGCCACGTTGGACGAACTCGGCGAAGTCGTCGTCACTTCCGGCTACATGAATGGCGCCCACGTTGACCCAGCGCGCGGCAAGGCCTGGGTGGTGGGCGTGGATGCCATGGACCAGATCGACCTGGCCAGCAGGAAGATCGAGAAAACCGCACGTTTCTGCACGGGCGTGAACATGGCGGCCGTGGCGTTCAATCGCGACGCCAGCCTGCTGGCGATCGCCGAGCCGGGCAGGTTCCTCCGGGTGGTCAAGCTCGCTACCGGCGCGACCGTGGCCGCGTATCCATTCACGGGCGATCCGGTGAGCCTGCGCTATGCGCCCGACGACAGCAAGCTGTATTTGGTGGCCAACAGCCACGAGCCGCGCCTGATGGTGTTCGACACGGGCGTGTCGATGGACCTGGACGAGGTGGTGAGCGAGACGCAGCCGGAACGCCTGTGCGAGCCGCTGCGCCCGGTGCGGCAGTGATCGAGGCCTTGTGCACGATAGTGTTGCAACAGGCCGCCGATCGGCCGTGTAGTCACGATTGAGTGTGCTTCAGATCGAGCGCGCTATGGGTCCCCGCCTTCGAGGGTGTTGCAAAACCTCCGCCGACGCTACGCATGCATCAACCAGCAAAATAAACCCGTCATTCTGGCGCAGGCCAGAATCCATGGCGCGTTCAGTCAGTGCCACGGTTCTACTCTGCGCAGCCGCGCTATGGATTCTGGCCTTCGCCAGAATGACGGTTTTTAGTGCGCGGTGTACGCAAATGAGACTGCATCGCCGCTTTCGCAATACTCTGCTTCGCCAGGGCGACGGTTTCAGGGCTAACGATATGGACGAACTATCGCCCGGCGCCGGCGATGATCCCGCCGCCCAGGCACACGTCGCCGTCGTACAGCACGGCCGACTGGCCGGGCGTGACGGCCCACTGCGGGTCGGTAAAACTGAGCGCGAATTCCGATTGGCCCGACGGCGTGACCACGCATGGCACGTCGGCCTGGCGGTAGCGCGTCTTGGCTGACAGGGCGCGCGGCTCGGGTGCGTGGCCGGCGATCCAGCTGGCCTGATCGGCCGTCAGCGCCGGCGACAGCAGCCACGGATGGTCATGCCCCTGCACGATGTACAGCGTGTTGGTGGCGATGTCCTTGCGCGCCACGTACCACGCATCGGACGAACCATCGTCGTTGCGGTACTTCTTCATGCCGCCCACGCCGATGCCCTTGCGTTGGCCCAGCGTGTAGAACGACAGGCCCACGTGTTCGCCCACCACCGTGCCGTCGTCGGTCTTCATCGGCCCCGGCTTGTACGACAGGTAGCGGTTCAAAAAGTCGCGGAACGGGCGCTCGCCGATGAAGCAGATGCCGGTCGAATCCTTTTTCGCCGCGTTCGGCAGGGCCAGCTTTTCGGCGATCTTGCGCACTTCGGTCTTGGGGATTTCGCCCAGCGGGAACAGGGTCTTGGACAACTGCGCCTGGTTCAGCCGGTGCAGGAAGTAGCTCTGGTCCTTGGTCGCGTCCAGGGCCTTGAGCAGCTGGAAGGCGCCGTCGTGCTCGCGCACGCGCGCATAGTGGCCGGTGGCGATCAGGTCGGCGCCCAGGTGCATGGCGTGGTCCAGGAAGGCCTTGAACTTGATCTCGGCATTGCACAGCACATCCGGGTTGGGCGTGCGGCCGGCCTGGTACTCGCGCAGGAATTCGGCGAACACGCGGTCCTTGTATTCGGCGGCGAAGTTCACCGCTTCGATGTCCACGCCCACCACGTCGGCCACGCTGGCCGCGTCGATCCAGTCCTGGCGCGAAGAGCAGAACTCGGAGTCGTCGTCGTCTTCCCAGTTCTTCATGAACAGGCCCACCACTTCATAGCCCTGTTCCTTCAGCATCCAGGCGGCCACCGAGGAATCGACCCCGCCCGACATGCCGATGACGACTTTTTGCTTGCGTGTTGCAGACATCGCTTCAATCCGTTCAGGTCACATCCGTTTTCAGACTCAGCCCGCCCTCGAACACCGACGGGTGGGTATGCAGGAGGCCCAGCGGGGCGCGCTGGCCGGCCAGGTAATCGTCCACGCATTGCAGCATCAGCGGGCTGCGGTGGCGTTCCTGGCAGGCCGCCATCTCGTCGCGCGTCATCCACAAGGTGCGCAGGATGCCGTGGTCGAGCGGCTTGTCGTAGCTGGCGCCGGGCTTGCCGCAGAAGGTGAAGCGCAGGTAGGTCACGTCGGTGCCGCGCGTCTTGGAGGTGTAGCGCGACATGTACACGCCCACCAGCGCCTCCGGGGTAAAGTCATGCGCAGTTTCCTCCATCACTTCGCGCACCACCGCCTGCTCGAGCGTCTCGTGCGGGTCCAGGTGGCCGGCCGGCTGGTTCAGGCGCACGCCTTCGCTGGTTTCTTCTTCGATCAGCAGAAATTTGCCGTCGCGCTCGATGATAGCGGCAACAGTGACGTTGGGTTTCCAGGTATGAGCCATGCGGTTGTCCTTCGAAGTGAGGCGTTATTTTACCTTGGGGCAGCTTTTGCCGCCTGCTGACGCCACGATTGGGCTACGATTGAGTCATGATGACGCCAAGATTGGGCGCGATTGCGACACATGGCGACACCCCTCCATCTGGGGGAGTGTTCTCAGCAGTCTTTGCGTGTAAGATTGAAAAAAGATTATCAATCTGGGAGGCGTCCATGAGAATTGGTATTCCGGCCGAGACACGGCCGGGTGAAACACGCGTTGCTGCCACACCTGAAACGGTCAAGAAGCTCTCCGCCCGCCACCAGATTGTCGTCCAGTCGGGCGCGGGCCTGGCATCCTCGGTGCTGGACGAGGCTTATGTGGCCGCCGGCGCCACCATCGGCAGCGCGGCCGATGTCTATGGCGCCGACATCGTGCTGAAGGTGCGCGCGCCCAACGCGGACGAACGGGCCCTGATGCGCCCCGGCGCCGTGTTGATCGGCATGCTCAATCCATTCGATGCCGACAACCTGGCCGCCATGGCCGCCGCGCGCCTGAACGCCTTCGCGCTGGAAGCGGTGCCGCGCATCACCCGGGCGCAGTCGATGGACGTGCTGTCCTCCCAAGCCAACATCGCCGGCTACAAGGCCGTGATGATGGCCGCGAACACCTACCAGCGCTTCATGCCGATGCTGATGACGGCGGCCGGCACCGTCAAGGCGGCGCGCGTGCTGATCATGGGCGTGGGCGTAGCCGGCCTGCAGGCCATTGCCACCGCCAAGCGCCTGGGTGCGGTGATCGAAGCGTCGGACGTGCGCCCGCCCGTGAAGGAACAGGTGGAGTCGCTGGGCGCCAAGTTCATCGACGTGCCCTACCTCACGGACGAGGAAAGGGAAATTGCCAAGGGCGTGGGCGGCTATGCCCGGCCGATGCCGGCCGACTGGATGCGCCGCCAGGCGGAATTGGTGCACGAGCGCGCCAGACTGGCCGACATCATCATCACCACCGCCTTGATTCCCGGCCGTCCCGCGCCGGTGCTCATATCGGAGGACACGGTCAAGGCCATGAAGCCCGGATCGGTGATCGTCGACCTGGCGGTGGCGCAGGGCGGCAATTGCCCGCTCTCGGAAATCAACAAGACGGTGGTCAAGCACGGCGTGCACATCATCGGCGAACCGGACCTGGCCACGCTGGTGGCGGCCGACGCCTCGGCCCTGTATGCCCGCAACGTGATCGACTTCCTGAAACTCATCATCGACAAGGACGATGCGCTCGTCATCGACCGCGAGGACGAGATTCTCAAGGCCACGCTGGTGTGCGCCGACGGCGACGTGCTGCGCAAATAAACTTGGACATACACACGGCTCAAACACGCAAGGGAGGGGAGGCGTCATGGAAGTCAGTCACACCATCATCAACCTGATCATTTTCGTGCTGGCGGTCTACGTGGGCTACCACGTGGTCTGGACCGTCACCCCGGCCCTGCACACGCCGCTGATGGCCGTCACCAATGCGATTTCGGCCATCATCATCGTGGGCGCCATGCTGGCCGCCGCGCTCACCACCGGCATCGTCGGCCAGGTGGCCGGGACGATTGCCGTGGCGCTGGCGGCCGTCAACGTATTCGGCGGCTTTCTCGTCACCCAGCGCATGCTGGAGATGTTCAGGAAAAAGGAACCGAAGGCCAAGGCCGAGCAGAAGGCCGAACACCAGGCGGGAGGCGCGGCATGAGCGCCATCAGCTTCAATGTCGTCACGCTGCTGTACCTGGTGGCGTCCGTGTGCTTCATCCAGGCCCTGAAAGGCTTGTCCTCTCCCGCCAGCGCGCGCATGGGCAATGCCTTCGGCATGGTGGGCATGGCCATTGCCGCGCTCACCACCGTGGCGCTGATCCTTAAATTGCAGACCATGATCAGCGCCGGCAGCATGGGCTTCGGCCTGGTGGCGCTGGGCATCGTGGTGGGCGGCGCCATCGGCGCCTACGCGGCCAAGAAGGTCGAGATGACCAAGATGCCCGAACTGGTGGCCGCCATGCACTCGCTGATGGCCTGGCGGCCGTGTGCATCGCGATTGCGGCAGTGTCCGAACCCTGGGCCTTCAATATCGCCCAAGAGGGCCAGAGCCTGCCGTTCGGGAATCGCCTGGAACTGTTCATCGGCACCTTTGTCGGCGCCGTGACCTTCTCCGGCTCGGTGATCGCGTTCGGCAAGCTGTCCGGCAAATACAAGTTCCGCCTGTTCCAGGGCGCTCCGGTGCGCTTCGCCGGCCAGCACATGCTCAATCTGCTGCTGGCCATTGCCATCATCGCGCTCGGGCTGGTGTTCTGCTTTGCCGAAGGCACGGGGCCGGCCTGGACGCCGTTCGTGATCATGGCCGCGCTGTCCTTTGTGCTGGGCGTGCTGATCATCATTCCCATCGGCGGGGCCGACATGCCGGTGGTGGTCTCCATGCTCAACAGCTACTCCGGCTGGGCAGCGGCGGGTATCGGCTTCTCGCTGAACAACTCGATGCTGATCATCGCCGGCTCGCTGGTGGGCTCGAGCGGCGCGATCCTCTCGTACATCATGTGCAAGGCCATGAACCGCTCGTTCTTCAACGTGATCCTGGGCGGATTCGGCGGCGAAGCCGGGCCGGCGGCCAGCGGCGAGCAGGTGGCGCGGCCGGTCAAGTCCGGTTCGGCCGACGACGCCGCCTTCATCATGAGCAATGCGGAAACCGTCATCATCGTGCCCGGCTACGGCCTGGCGGTGGCGCGCGCGCAGCATGCATTGAAGGAGCTGGTGGAAAAGCTCACGCACAATGGCGTGACGGTCAAGTACGCGATCCATCCGGTGGCCGGGCGCATGCCGGGGCACATGAACGTGCTGCTGGCCGAAGCCGAAGTGCCGTACGACCAGGTGTTCGAGATGGACGACATCAACAGCGAGTTCAAGCACACCGACGTCGTCCTCGTCGTCGGCGCCAACGACGTCGTCAACCCGGCCGCCAAGGATCCCAAGTCGCCGATTGCCGGCATGCCGATCCTGGAGGCCTACAAGGCCAAGAGTATCATCGTCAACAAGCGCTCGATGGCGTCCGGTTACGCGGGACTGGACAACGATCTGTTCTACCAGCCCAACACGATGATGGTGTTTGGCGATGCCAAGAAGGTGATCGAGGATATGGTCAAGGCGGTGGAGTGACACCGCCGTTGCCAAGCCGGGAGAATATGGCTTGAAATCGAGCGCCGATGTGTTTTCCCGGCAGGGGCGTGGGGACGTCGCGCGCCTCGCACCCGCACCACGGGGCGGCGCCCTGCAGCAGGTGGCCGATGCCAGTGCGCGGGTTGCGCGCCAGGCCACAGTGGCCGGTCGCATCGCCAGCGGCCAGGCGCGGGTACGCCAGCGCAAGCGCGCCGACGGCGCGGTCGTCCAGCTCATCACGCAGGAAGCCCTGCTCGCCCGCGCCAGAGAGATCCAGTCGCTGGCCACGCGTGCGCCCGCAGCCGGCAGTGCCCATCTGTGGCGGGCGCGCAAGGGATCCATGGACCTGACGCTGCTGGGCACCATCCACGGCGTGCAGACGATCGAGGAAATCAACTTCGGCCCCCAACTGGTGGGTTGGCTGGAACAGCAAACTTTCAATCACGTGTACATGGAAACCGCCGGCGAGGTACCGAGGTACTCGGACCTGACAGGCCTGAAGGACGAGCTGACGCAGGTGGCCGCGCGCAAGACGCGGCCTGCGCCGTCACGCGTGCAAGCCTTGCGCGAACAGCAAGCCGACTCCACGGCGGCGCGACGCAAGTTCGGATACGACGAAATGATGGCCGGGCTGGCGGCGAAGGGTGCCGCTCCGCGTGCTTTGGAAACCCAGGAAGAGCGCAACGCCCATGAGGCCGAGCGGCTCAAGCGCAAGGGCAGCGGAGGCAGCGACCGCAGTCCAAGCCTTGAGCAGGTGGAACAGGACCGCCGTGACTTTTTCGAAGGCCGCGAGCGGGCCGGGTGGCTCTCCTACGCTGCCCAGGTCCTGCACGCCGAGGACGATGCCGCCAATGTCGAAGCGCGTAACGACCAATGGGTGGCGTCCGTCGACGGTAACGAGGACTACGACAACAGCCGCGTGCTGTGGATCGTGGGCGCGGCCCACCTCCCCGGGCTGATCAGCATCCTGCTGTCCAAGGACTGGACTGTGGAGCCGATTGGCGTGTTCCCATCGGTCGATGCCAGCGAGGAAGAGCGCAAGGAGACGGTGTCCAATGCATCGGCTGTGACGACGGTCGAAAACGACAGCATGGATTGACGGCCGTGCACGTGCCAGCCAACGGTGCAGATCAGGTCGGCATCTGACAGCCCGCAATCGCCCCGAAAAACGGCCTCGATACACTCAAGTGGATCGGTGCGGCCGTCTCGCAGGCCGCGTTCTCCGATCGCAACTTGACCAGGAGCCATCCCATGAGAACCACCATGTCGGCAATGGCCGCCAGCATCCTGCTGGCGCTTGCCGCTTCCTCCACGCATGCCGAAAGCACGGCGACCCTGACCCAGAGCGGCACCGACAACGCCGCCTTCATCAACCAGGTCGACCTGGGCGGGAGACTCAACGCGCGCATCTCCCAGAACGGCAACTTCAACCGTGCCGGGGACCCGGCAGCGGGCAGCGGCGGCATCGAGCAGATCGATATCGCAAGCGACGCCAGCGCCTCCATCGATCAGACCGGCGACTCCAACAATGCCGGGGTGCGCCAGGTGGCGTCCGAGCGCGTCGGGGGCGAAATCACCCAGAGCGGCGCCAACAACAGCGCCCGCATCCTGCAGGACCCGGTGTTTCGCACCGGCGCGGCCATCGAGCAGACCGGCACCGCCAACATCGGCCGCATCACCCAGCAGGACGTGGGCGACTTCGATGCGCGCATCGTGCAGAACGGCTCGGACAACCGCGCCGACGTGGTTGAAATCGGCACGGCCTTCGGCTGGGCCCATCTCCTGCAGGAAGGCACGGGCAACAGCATCGACGTGCGCCAGACCGACAGCGGCTTCAAGCTGATCGACGTGACCCAGCAGGGCAACCTGAACGCGGTCACCGCGCAGCAGAGCGTGGGCCAACTGGACACCATCGGCATCACCCAGGAAGGCAACGGCAACCGCGCCAGCGCGACGCAGAGCGGGGAAGCCAGCGACATCCTCATCAACCAGCATGGCAACGACAACACGGCGCTGGTGACCCAGTCGCTGCTGCTCAACGATGCCAAGGTGACCCAGATCGGCAACGGCAACCAGGCCACCATCAACCAGGTCGGCGCGGTGAGCGGCGGCGCGGCGGGCAATGTGGCGTCGATCTCGCAAACGGGCGACGGCTTCGTTGCCAGCATCAGCCAGAGCGGCGGCGCGCATACCGCCCACATCGTCCAGCACTGACAGCTGTTCCAAGGCATACCAAGCCTCATCTTCAATCAGGAGTCTCCCGTGAAAACCACTCTTTCGGCCGCCGCCGCGCTGGTGCTGGCGCTGGCCGGCCCGTCTTCGTTCGCCCAGGTCAGCGCCAGCACCACCCAAAGCGGCAGCAATAACAGCGCCTTCACCCACCAGCGCGGCCCCACCGAGCTGCTCACCGCCACCATCGTGCAGAACGGCAGCGGCAACCGCGCCGGCGATCCGGCCAGCGCCAGCGGCGGCATCGAGCAGCTCGACAACGACGTGGGCGCCCGTGCCAGCATTGCCCAGGGCGGCGAGAATAACGACGCCGGCACCCGCCAGATCAGATCCTATCTGGTGGACGCCCTGGTGCTGCAGGACGGCAGCGGCAACCTGGCGCGCATCGAACAGAACAACGCCTCGCGCAGCCAGGCCGCGGCCGACCAGGGCGGTACTGACAATCGTGCCCGCATCGTGCAGGAGGAAGTGGGCGACGTCAGTGTCGGCGTGATCCAGCGCGGGAGCGGCAACCAGGCCGAAGTCACCCAGCGCCGTACGGGATTCGGCGGCACGCGGGTGGAGCAGAATGGGACGGCCAACAGTGCCCGGGTGAGCCAGACCGATGGCATCTACCAGAGCACCGAGATCACCCAGACCGGCAGCATGAACGCCATCGATGTGACCCAGACGGATAGCACCATCGTCAGGATCAACGCCACCCAGGACGGCACCTCCAACCGCGCCGGCCTGGCCCAATCGGGCGAAAGCAACGACATCGTGCTTACCCAGCAGGGCAACGGCAACCAGGCCAGCATCACCCAGCGGATGTTCGCCAACAGCGCACAGGTCTCGCAGGTCCAGAACGGCAATGCGGTGACCATCGTCCAGGAGGGCTCACCCGGGATGCAGGAGCAGCCCAACGTGGCATCCGTTGTCCAAACCGGCAATGAAAACCAGGCGAAGATACACCAGCGTTCGGGCGTGCTGAACCTGGTGGACATCAGCCAGTACGGCAACCGCAACCGTGCCGAAACCGAGCAGCAGCAGCCGGCCAACCGCCTGTTCGCGTCGATCTTCCAGCTGGGCGACGACAATGTCGCGTCGATGACGTTTGGCGAGGTGGGCGAGGAAGCGGGAGGCGCGCTGCGCCAGTTCGGCGACGCCAACCGTTCCACCCTGGTGCAGGGCGAAGGCTTCGTCGGATTTGCCACCATCGACCAGAGCGGCATCGGCAACCGCAGCGAGGTGCGCCAGGCAGGCGGCGCCCCCCTGCAGGTGGCCTTCCATACCCAGACCGGCATCGACAACATCGGCTCGATCAGCCAGCGCGACGGCGCCTTGCGCGCGGTGATGACGCAAACCGGGACGGACAACGAGGCCTCGATCATGCAGGACGGCGGCAGCGGCAATGCGGAAATCGGGCAGGAGGGCAGCCTGAACGTGGCGTGGATCCGCCAGAGCGCGCCGGCCGGATCGGCCTACAACAATGCCACCATCTCCCAAATCGGAACCGGCCTGTCGGGCGAGATCGTCCAGACCGGTGGCGGCAACAACGCGGCGCTGGTGCAGCGCTAGTGTGAGCGGCAGGGCGGCGCCGGGCTCATGGCCGCATCAGCGCCGGCCGAACATCATCAGCTCGGCCAGCAGGGCGCGCGCCGGCTTGACGGTGTCGATGGCGCCCAGGGTCAATCCCAGCAGGGCCTGGGCCGGGCCGCGGTTGGCGAACACGCGCGCCATCGCATCGGTCAGTCCGACGATGGTGCCGCGGTCGGCGGCGCGTGCGGCGTTGAACGAGGCCAGGGCGGCCGGGCCGCCGTCGCGGGCGTGCCCACGCGCCAGCGCACGCGCCAGCACGGCGGCGTCGCGCAGGCCCAGGTTCAGGCCCTGGCCGGCCACCGGATGCAGGGTCTGCGAGGCGTTGCCGATGGCGACCGTGCGCGCGCTGGCGCGCGGCTCGGCGTTCAGTCCCAGCCGGTAACTGGAGCGCGCGCTGACGGCGGTAAAGCGCCCCAGACGGGTGCCGAAGGCTTCGCCCAACGCGGCCAGGAAATCCGCGTCCGCCAGCGCCAGCAGATCGCTGGCGGTGTCGGGCCGCGCGCACCACACCAGCGCGTACTGGTGTCCGTCCGGACCGTCCTGCGGCAGCAGGGCCAGCGGGCCTTCGTCGGTGAAGCGCTCGAAGGCCCGGTGCGGCACCGGCGCGCTGCAGCTCACGCGCGCGATCACGGCCGCCTGTTCATAGTCGCGATGCAGGCCGCGCGTGTCCTGCTCGTCGAACACGCCGCCTTCGGCCTGCACCACCACGTCGGCGGACAGCAGGCTGCCGTCGTCCAGGCGCAGGTCCACGCGCTCGGCATGCTCGTCCATGCCGGCCACGCGCAGCGGGCGCAGGGTGCGCACGCCCGCCCGTTCGCACACGGCCGCCAGGGCGCTCACCAGCTCCCCGTAGCGCGTGACGTAGCCCAGCGCCGGCACGCCGTGCTCGTCGCGCTCGATCATGCTGCGCCCGAGATGGCCCCGGCGCGACACGTGGATCTGGTGGATCGGGGTGGCGGGAATCGGCCAAGCCTGCAGGTCTTCGAGCAGCTGGCGGCTGCCGTAGGACAGGGCCAGCGAGCGCGGATCGGTGATCGCCACGCCAAGCGCGCGCGCGTCGATCAGGACAATGTCGGCGCCCGGCACGCCGCGCCGCGCCAGCATGGCGGCCAGCGCCATGCCGACCGGACCGGCGCCGCAGATGGCGATGCGTGCGTGGGCGGTCGTGCTTGCATCGGTCATGCGCGGCTGCCCATCAGTTGTTCGATCTCGGCCACCTGCTTGGGCGCGTCCTGCGTGAGGATCGAATACCCGTCGGGGGTGACCAGCACGTCGTCCTCGATGCGGATGCCGATGTGCCAGAACGCTTCCGGCACGCCTTCGGCCGGGCGCACGTAGATGCCCGGTTCGACCGTCAGCACCATGCCGGCCTGCAGGGCACGCGATGGGCGCTCGTCCTGGCTGACGTCGCGGTAGGCGCCCACGTCATGCACGTCCAGCCCCAGCCAGTGGCCGGTGCCGTGCATGTAGAACTGCTGGTGCGCGCGGGCCTGCACCACCGCGTCCACGTCGGGGTAGGCGTCGCGCGCCAGCAGGCCCAGGTCCAGCATGCCCTGCGCCAGCACCCGCACGGCGGCGTCGTGCACGCTGGCGTAGGGCTGGCCCGGCACGATCGCCGCGAAGGCGGCCGCCTGGGCGGCCAGCACCAGTTCGTACAGCTGGCGCTGGGGCGCGGAAAAGCGCCCGTTGACGGGGTAGGTGCGGGTGATGTCGGCCGCGTAGCTATCGAGTTCGCAGCCGGCGTCGATCAGCACCAGGTCGCCGTCGCGGGTCTGGCGGCGGTTGGCGTTGTAGTGCAACACACACGCGTTCGGGCCGCTGGCGACGATCGGCGTGTAGGCGGGGAACTGGGCGCCGTGGCGGCGGAATTCGTGCAGCAGTTCGGCCTCGATCTCGTACTCGAACATGCCGGGCCGGGTGGCGCGCATGGCGCGCGCATGCGCCCCGGCCGAGATCACGGCGGCGCGCCGCATGGTCTGCTGTTCGCTGTCGTCCTTGATGAGGCGCATTTCGTCGAGCAGCACGTACAGGTCGTGCGCGGCGGCGGGCGCGGTGACGCCGCTGCGGCCCTGGCGGCGCACCGCGTCCAGCCAGGTCTTCATGCGCGCGTCCAGGCCGGCGCTGTGGCCGAGCGGGTAGTGCACGGCGGGGGCGTCGGCCAGGATGCGCGCCATCTCACTGTCGAGTTCACCGATCGGGAAAGCGGCGTCGAAGCCGAAGGCTTCGCGCGCGCCTTGCGGGCCATAACGGTAGCCGTCCCAGATTTCGCGCTCGGGATTTTTCTCGCGGCAGAACAGGATCGATTGCGCTGGCGTCGCGCCCTTGGCGGCCACCAGCACCAGCGCGCTTTCCGGTTCGGTGAAGCCGCTGAGGTAGTAGAAATAGCTGTCGTGCCGGTAGGGGTAGTCGGCGTCGCCGTTGCGCGCCACCTCCGGCGCCGTCAGCAGCACGGCCACGGCGCCCGGCTGCAGGGCAGCGAGCACGCGCGCGCGCCGGGCCGCGAACGGCGCCAGGTTGGGGAGGGCGTCCGTGCTCATGGCTTTTTGGGGAGGGGCGCGAGGGGAGCATTCAGCGCCTCCAGTTGCGCCACCGTCCCCACGTTGACCCACTCGCCTTCGTAGAGTTCACCGCCCACCAGGCCCTGGTCGGCGAACTTGCGAATCAGCTTGCCCAGGCCCGCGTGCGTGCCCGGCACGATCCCGGCAAACATCTCGGGGCGGTACACGCCGATGTTGGAGAAGTTCCATTTCGGCGCGCCCTCGTTGGCCACCGAGTACATCGACAGGGCAAAGTCGCCGTCCGGGTTGTGCCACGGGTTGGGCGTCAGGTACAGCCAGCAGATGTCGCGCTGGTCCGCCGCCAGGGGTTTGCCCCACATGTCGTCGTCCTGGAGCGCGTCCTTGACCTGCGCGAAGTCGAAGTAGGGGCAGTAGATGTCGCCGGACAGCACCAGGAACGGGTCGGGTCCCAGCAGGTGCAGGGCGTTGGCGATGCCGCCGGCGGTTTCCAGCGCGGTGGCTTCGGGCGAATACACGATGCGCGCGCCAAATTTGCTGCCGTCGCCCAGCGTTTCTTCGATCATGGAACCCAGGTGGGCGTGGTTGATGACGATATCGACAATCCCGGCGCGCACGAGATTGAGGATGTGCCAGACGATCAACGGCCGTCCACGCACCTTCAAGAGCGGCTTGGGGCAGGTGTCGGTCAGGGGACGCATGCGTTCGCCGCGGCCGGCGGCCAGGATCATGGCTTTCATCGCGCCGCCCGTCAGAAGGTGTAGCCGACTTGCGGCGCCACGTTTTCGAACTGGTCCAGGAGCAGCAGCAGTGGCTTCAATTCCTTGTAGCGGTTGCAGGTCTTGCGCACGTAGTCGCTGACGGTGGCCAGGTCGCCCATGTAGCCGGGCTTGCCGTCGCGGTAGTTCAGGCGGCAGAAGATCCCGAGGATCTTCAAGTGGCGCTGCAGGGCCATGAATTCGAAATCACGGTAGAAGGCGTCGATGTCCGGGTTGACCGGCAAGCCGACCTTCTTCGCGCTTTGCCAGTAGCGCACCGCCCAGTCCAGCACGATCTCTTCATCCCACTGGATGTAGGCGTCGCGCAGCAGCGAGGCCAGGTCGTAGGTGATGGGGCCGTAGACGGCGTCCTGGAAGTCCAGCACGCCCGGGTTGCCCTGGTCGAGGAACATCAGGTTGCGCGAGTGGTAGTCGCGGTGCATGAACACCTGCGGCTGCGCCAGGCAGGTGGCGATGATGGCCTCGAATACGGCGGCCATCTGCTTGCCTTGCGCTTCGCTGATTTCCACGCCGAGGTGGCGCCGTACATACCATTCGGGGAACAGGGCCAGTTCGCGCACCACGAATTCGCGGTCGTATTCGGGCAGCACGTCCGGCGCGCTAGTGAGCTGGAAGGCGATCAGCGCATCGACCGCATCGGAGTACATGAAGGAGGCATTGTCGGCATCGAGGCGCTGCAAGTACGTCGTGTTGCCCAGATCGGACAGCAGCAGGAAGCCTTGTTCGACATTGCGCGCGACGATGGCCGGGGCGTTCACGCCCGCTTCGATCAGGAGCTCCTGCACGCGCACGAAGGCCGGCACGTTTTCGCGCGCCGGTGGCGCATCCATGGCGATCAGGGTGTCGCCCAGCTTGGCGCGCAGCGCCGGCGTGACGTCGTAGCGGAAGTAGCGCCGGAAGCTGGCGTCGCTCGATGCGGGACGGGTGCTGGCGACATCGACCAGCTGCTGTTCGGCCAGCCAGTTGTTGAGTTGGGCCAGGCGTTCATCCGGGCTGGAAGATGCTGCGGAAGGTGTAGACAAAGAAGACATGAAGCGAACTGTGGAAACCAGTTGATGACCGAGATTCCCATATAATACGAGATTCAACCTAAAAAATCGCCTGTGCCCTTGGTGAATCGCCTTTTTTCATGAGCTGGTTTTCAGCCCCTCTTCCTTCGCAGCGCTGGGCGTATGCCCTGACGGCCCTCGTCACCGCCACCGCGGTGCCGGTGCTCGCCCAAGTCCCCGCCGTGCCGCAGGCCAGCGCGGCGCCGGGTCCATCCACGCCCCCGCCTGCGCCGCCACCTGGAACGCCCGATGCCACCGTCACCGCGCAGGCCGAGGAGATCACTGGACGGCCGGACCGGGAACTGAACCTGATCGGCGACGCCGAACTGACCCGGGACGGCACCCGCATGAAGGCGGACACGGTGTGCTTTCGCCAGGTGGAAGATGAAGTCATCGCCACCGGCAATGTGCAGATGTGGCGCTTCGGCGACGAGTACAAGGGCGATGAACTCAAGCTGAACCTGTCCTCTGGCCAGGGTTACCTCTTGCGTCCCGAGTACCGGATGAAGACCAATAACGCCCAGGGCAATGCCAGCCGGCTGGACTTCCTGTCGAACCAGGAGGCCGTGGTCACCAACGGCACCTACAGCACCTGCGAAGGGCCGAATCCAGACTGGTACCTGAAAGCCTCGACCCTGCGCCTGGACGAAGGGCGCGACGTCGGCGTGGCCGGCAGCACGGTGGTGTACTTCAAGGGCGTGCCGATCCTCGGCGCGCCTGCGCTGTCGTTCTCGCTGTCGGGCGCGCGCCGCTCGGGCTGGCTGCCGGCGGTGCCGGGCTTCAGCTCGCGGGGCGGGGCCGAACTGACGTTGCCGTACTACTTCAATATCGCGCCGAACCGCGACCTGACCCTGTACCCGCGCTACATCTTCGCGCGCGGCCTGCAGCTCGGGGCGACGGGACGCTACATCGGCGAGACGAGCGCCGGACC
>JBKHWY010000020.1:0-18168 GCA_046566285.1 Gammaproteobacteria bacterium
GGTGGTGCAGCTGATGCGGGTCGCGTGGCGCACCGTGGGCGCCATCCTGGCGCGGGTGTGGGCCGACACCGACAAGGCCACCGACCGGCTGGCCGGGTTGACCCGGATCGGTATCGATGAGATCTCCTACAAGCGCGGCTTCAAGTTCGTCGGCTCGACCATCGTCTACGCTTACATGCAGGGCATCGGCATGGTGGACGACCATGACGTGACGTGCTTCCGCCACGGACGGGGAGGGCAGTCATGAACTGGACCGAATACTGGGGCGAGCAGGCCAGCTTCACCCTGTTCGACAGCCATTACGATGGCGGCGCCGGCTTCGAGCAGGTGTTCAAGGCCTGGAAGAACGCCGCCCGGCGTCCGGCCCGGCTGCACTACATCGCGCTCGACCGCCACGCGCCCATGCCGGGCTTTCGCCGCATTCCCCTGGGCGACGCCAACGTCACCCTGGACGTGCTGGGCGCGCAGCTTGATGCGCCGCTCGATGCCGCGCTGGCTGAACTGCGGGCGCACATCGACCTGGCGTGGCTGCACCACGCGCAGGGTGACGGCACCCACTTCGCGCGCGCACTCGGCCGCCTGGCTGCGCCCGGCATGTGCGTGCTGCATGAAGATTTGACCCCGGCCCAGTTGCGCGCCCTGGAAGCGGCCAGCTTCACGCTGGAAGCGAACGAACATGCCCGCTACACCAGCCGGCGTCCGTTCACGCCGCCGGCGCGCGCGCCCGAGCGCCGCGCGATCGTCATCGGCGCGGGCCTGGCCGGCAGCGCCGCCTGCCAGCGCCTGGTGGCGCGCGGCTGGGACGTGACGATCGTCGAACGCCATCGCCAGTCGGCCCAGGAAGCCTCCGGCAACCTGGCCGGCATCACCATGCCGCTGCTCTCGCGCGACGACAACCTGATGACGCGCGCCGCCCGCGCCGCCTTCCAGTACGCGCAGGATTATTTCGATGCGCTGGGCGGCATCGGGCGCGGCGGGGTCATCATCGGTGCGCGCTGCGGCGTGCTGCAGCTGGCGCGCGACGCCGAGCATGCCGAAACCCAGCGCGCCATCGCCGCCGAGGGGCGCTATCCGCTTGAATTCGCCCGCTGGCTGGAGAGCGGGGAAGCCACCGCATTGTTGGGCGCGCCCGCGCCGCACGGCGCCTGGCTGTTCCCGCAGGGTGGCTGGGCCAATCCCGCGTCGGTGTGCCGGGCCATGCTGGACGCCTGCGGCGCCGCGCTCACGCGCCGCTTCGCCGTGGGCGACGTGCGTCTCGACCGTGTGGACGGGAGCTGGGTGGTGTCGAACCAGGCCGGCGTGGTGGCCGAAGCGCCGGTGGTGATCCTTGCCAGCGGCGCCGGCCAGTTCAGCCAGAGCGCGGAGCTGCCGCTGGCCGCCGTGCGTGGCCAGGTGACCCACCTGGAAGCGGGCAGCGTGCCGGCGCTGCCGTTCGTGCTGTGCCGCGAAGCCTACCTGACGCCGGCCCAGCGCGGCCTGCACAGCGCCGGCGCGACCTACGACGATAGCGTCGACGCCAGCCTGTCGGAAGACAGCCAGCGCCACAATCTGGCCAAGCTGGCCTCGATGCTGGGCACGGACGCGCCGCTGGACGCGCCGCTGGCCGGCCGGGTGGGCTTTCGCAGCGTGGCGCCGGACCGGCTCCCGCTGGTGGGCGCCTTGCCGGATGCCGGCGCGAGCACGCGCATGGAGCGCCTGCGCGAAGTGCCGCGCCACCCCGGCCTGTATGGCCTCCTGGGCTATGCCTCGCGCGGCATGACCTGGGCGCCGCTGGCGGCCGAGCTGCTGGCCTCGATGCTGGACGGCGAACCGCTGCCGCTGGAGATGGAACTGGTCGACGCGCTCGACCCGGCCCGCTTCCTGTTGCGTGAGCGCCGCAGAACTGCGTCGTAAAACCCCACAATGATGTAACTCATAAGTCGAATCGTCCGCTCGCCCTCCAGTTCTGGTTATAATTGACGTACGGCAACTATTTTCTGCCGTAACCGGTACTGGAGAGTGTGAGCGATGGAAGAAGCCCCAACGGACAACCCGCTGTTCTTGTTCCTGGCCTCGACCGCGCACGACATGAAGAATTCGATCAGCGTGCTGTCCGGGACGCTGGAAACGCTGATCGTGGACGCCTCGCCGCAAGTGGACGCGGCGTATGCGCAGATGGCGCACATGCTGTACCAGACCAAGCGCCTGAACGACAACCTGATCCAGCTGCTGGCGTTGTACAAGCAGGTGGGCCAGCCCGAATACCCGTTCGACATCCAGCAGCTGCCCGTGGGCGACCTGATCGACCAGGTGGTCTCGAACGACCGCATCCTGCTGCAGTCGAAGGGCATCGAACTGGAGGTCGACTTCGACCCCGGCCTGGTGTGGCACTTCGACGAAGACCTGATGATCGGCGTGGTCGGCCACGCCATCAACAACGCCATCCACTACACGCGCGACCGCATCCGGGTGGCCATCGCGGAGGTGGACGGCTGGCTGGAGATCCGTGTCGAGGACAATGGCGCCGGCTATCCGGCAGCCCTGCTGGAAGCCGGCACGGCGACCATGCACGGCGCGCGCGCCGGCGTGAACTTCCTCACCAACAGCACGGGCCTCGGCCTGTACTTCTCCAGCGAAGTGGCGAAGATGCACCGCCACCGCGAGCGCTGCGGCAGCGTGCGGCTTGAAAACGGCGGGCGCCATGGCGGCGGCTGTTTCGTCCTGAGGCTGCCATGAACGCGCCGGCATTGAACGCGACGCTCGCCACCACGCTGCAGCATGTGGACTGGGCCTCGAAGAACTACCTGGTGGTGGACGACTTCATCGGCGTGCGCCAGCTGCTGCGCGAAAGCCTGCGCAACCTGGGCGCGCGCAATATCGACCAGGCTTCCAGCGGCGGCGAAGCGATGGCGCTCCTGGGCCGCATCCGCTACGACGTGGTCCTGTGCGACTACAACCTGGGCGAAGGCAAGAACGGCCAGCAGGTGCTGGAGGAAGCGCGCATCCGCAACCTGCTGCTGCCATCGTCGGTGTGGCTGATGGTGTCGGCCGAGAAGAGCGTGGAATCGGTGATGGGCGCGGCCGAGCACCAGCCCGACGCCTACCTCATCAAGCCGATCACCGAAGGCGTGCTGCTCACGCGCCTGAACCGCGTGTGGCACAAGAAGCAGGTGTTCCGCGAGATCGACCAGGCCTATGCCGAGAAGGACTTCCTGCGCGCCGCGCGCATGTGCGACGTGCAGATCGGCGTCAACAAGATCCACGAAATTGAACTGCTGCGCATGAAGGCGCAATTGATGCTCAAGGCGGGCGAACCGGAAAAGGCGCGCGAAGCCTATGAACGCGTGCTCAAGGAGCGCGAATACCAGTGGGCGCGTGCGGGCCTGGCCAAGATCCGCATGGCCAATGGTGAACACGAACAGGCGCGCCAGATCTTCCAGGGCGTGATCGCCGAGAACCGCTACTACATCGACGCCTACGACCAGCTGGCCGCCGCCTTCCAGCACATGGGGCAGCTGGACGAAGCCTGCACGATCCTGGAGCGGGCCGCCAAGCTCTCGCCCAATTCGGTGCTGCGTCAGCGCGCGCTGGGCCAGGTGTGCCTCAAGCTCGGCAACGTCGGCATGGCCGAGAAGGCTTTCAGGAAGTGCATCGCCATCGGCGAATACTCGGTGATGAAGACGCCGGACGCCTACCTGGGTCTGGCGCGGGTGTGCGGCCTGAAGAACGAGACCAAGGAAGCGCTGGCCCTGCTGCTGACGGCCCAGCGTGAATTCTCCACCGACCAGATCCAGCTGCGCGCCAAGATCACCGAAGGCATGGTCTACCACGAGAGCGGCGACTACCGGCGTGCACGGCGCGCCGGCGACGAACTGGAAGAGCTGCTGCGCATGCAGTCCGAGCGGCCGGACACCGCCACCTGCATGGAGATGGCCACGCTGCTGTTCGCGGTGGGCGTGAAGGAAGCCCCGGTCGAGCTGCTGTGCTACGTCATCAAGAACAACCACGACAACACGCTGCTGCTGGACGACGTGCAGAAAATCTTTGACAAGGCGCGCATGGGCGAGGAAGGGCATGCGCTGATCCGCGCCTCGAAGAAGGAAGCATCGGACCTGATGAACCAGGGCGTGCTGCTATGGAAGACCGGCAAGCTGGCCGAGGCCGTTCAATGGATGCGCGATGCGCGCGCGGCGGTGCCGAACAACCTGCGGATTTTGTTCAATGCCGCGCAAATCCTGATCTCGCATATGCAGCAGCTGGGGTTTGACGAAGCGCTGGCGCGCGAAGCGCACGAGGTGTTGCTGCATGTCGACAGGGTTCAGCCGGGCCAGCAACGCTTTGCCCAGTTGATGGAGCAATTGGCCGCGCTGCGGCCTGTGATCGAAAACAAGGCTGCCTGAGCTGGGCGCGTGGCCCGGACGGTGGGTGATACACTGGACCGATCGGGCCTGGTGCCCCTCTTAACTGGACTTAACCCGAATTCACTGGAAGGGAAACTATGCGAGACATCGCGAACGAAGCCTACGAAAAGATGCGCATCGGCGGCAGCGCCTGGATCAAGCCGGTGGCCGCCAAGGGCGACACCATCGAGACCTTCCAGGCTGTGCACGGCCAGTTGCGCCAGCTGGCCGATGAAGGCCTGATTGCCATTTCCACCATCAAGCGCCAGGCCGACGGCCTGATCGATGCGATCCGGATTCAGCGGCTGGCTTGAGCTGAGCGGTGCCCGCGTTCAGGGCCATACTTCTTTTGTTATCTTGGAACGTCGTTCCCGGCCTCGGCGGCCCCCTTGGCGGGAACCCATACCGCGTTCCCTCAGTGACAAAGTTCCACTCTGCGCAAGCGCGCTATGGATTCCCGCCTCCGCGGGAATGACGTGAAAAACGATAACTGGTACTCCACCGTTTCGACTTCGGCACCGTCGCCATCGTTCCTTTGTCACTTCAAAACCGTGCTTCCCGTGCAGGGGGAGCGCCGAGGCCCGGCGCCATCCTTCCCTTGTCAAGCTAAAAACCGTCGTTCCGGCGGAGGCCGGAACCCATAGCGCGTTCCGTCAGAGACGAAGTTCCACTCTGCGCAAACGCGCTATGGATTCCCGCCTCTGCGGGAATGACGTGAAAAACGGTAACTGGCACTCCACCGCTTCGACTTCGGCCCCGGTGCAATCGTTCCATTGTTACCCTAAAAACCGTCGTCCCGAGCATTGCTCGGACCGACTCCCGCGGAGGCGGGAACCCATAGCGCGTTCCCTCAGAGACGACGTTCCACTCTGCGCAAGCGCGACCTACTTCCCCTCATCCTTCGGCTTGGCCGCGCGTTTCGCGGCCGGCCGCTTGGCCTCGGCGTTCTTCTCCACCGCTTCCGACATGGCCTTCTGCATTTCGCGCACCGGCGCGGTGGCCGCATCCTGCGCCTTGGCCACCGCCTCGGGCGACATCGCGCTCGACACGGCCTGCTGGAACTGATTCTGCAGCAGGTTCCACCACGCGGCCGGATTGGCCATTGCCGCCGCGGCAGCGCTGGCGGCCGGATCCTTCGGCTGCTCCGCCTTGGCCTCGGGCGCGGCGGGCTTGGCTGGTTCGCTGGCCGGCTTGGGCGCTGGCGCCGCCGGCTGGCCGAAGAACGCCGATGCATACGGCGCGGCCGCCATCACCGACTTTTCATTGGCGCCGGGCTGCTTGACGGCGTTGGACAGCGCTTCGCCCATCGACTTCAACGTCACCAGGGTGCCGCGCTGCACTTCCAGCGTCTGGATGGTCCCGCGCAGCATCGACAGGTTCATGTTCAGCCAGCCTTCCACGGCTTTCAGGTCGGCGATCTTTTTTTCCAGGTCTTCCACCGACATGGCCGGCGCGGCGATGCCGGGCAGGCCCATCCCGGGCACAGCCATGCTGCCCCACAGGTTCTTGACGAAGTCGAGGGTGTCGGTCATGGCGCCGACACCTGGCAGGTTCGGCATGGGCGGTTTCAACATCAGAGTCTCCGTGCGGTGAATGTGCAGGGTAGCAGATTATGAATTAGCTATCAAAGCTTGTCCGCCCGTCCACACCGGCTTCGCCAGATGACCCGGGTTTGTCAGCGGAAACTGTGGCTTGCACGTTAAACTGCCGGTATGACGATCGCCTCCTTCCTCCACCGCCGCCGCCGTGTGCTGGTGCTGTGCGCCGCCTCCGCGCTGCTGCACTACATCGCCATCGGGGCCGTGGGCGGGGTGATCGGCACAGGCCTGGCGCCGCAGCGGGACGAGCACAGCGAGCCGGCGCCGATCACGGCGACCTTGCTGGCGCCGCCGCCGGCCGCACAGCCCGCGCCGGCGCCGCCACCGCGCATGCGCCAGGCCCGTGCCATCGCGCCGCCGCCGGCCGAGGAGGAGAGCCCCCCGGCGGCGCCCGAGCCGGCCCCACCCGAGCCGGTACCCGAGCCAGCGCCATTGGCCGCCGCAGCCGAAGCTGAAGTTGCGCCGGCGCCGGCGGCGCAACCGGCCGAGCCGGCGCCGCAAGCCGACACCGCGCCGCCTGAAGTCCAGGCGCCCACCTACAAGGTCAGCCTGCCGCCTTCGGCGCAGCTGTCCTTCGACGTGCGCCGCACCGACAGCAAAGGCGAGTGGAAGGGCAGCGCGGAGATGCTGTGGAAGCGCAGCGGCGCGGGCTACCGCATCAAGGTCGATGCCAGCGTGACCTTGATGATCGCCAGCCTGCACCTGGCCACCATGACCAGCGAAGGCAGCATCGACGAGTACGGGCTGGCGCCGCGCATCTCGACCGAGCAGCGGCGCGGGCGTGCGCCGACCGCCACGCATTTCGACGCGGCGGCCAAGCGCGTGAGCTTCTCGGCCTCGGAGCAAAGCTGGCCGATCACGCCCGGCATGCAGGACAAGACCAGCGTGCAGATGCAACTGGCCGGCATCGCGCGCGCCGACAGCGGCCAACTGGATGCGGGCGTCGAGCTGATGGTCGCGGAAGGCAAGGGCAGCATGCCCTACCGCTTCCAGCTGGTGGGGCGCGAGCCCCTCGACACCGCCATGGGCTTAATTGAGACCGTGCACCTGGCGCGCCCGCCGCTGCCCGGCTCCTACAATGCGCGCGTGGACGTGTGGCTGGCCCCCGGCCACCACTGGCTGCCGGTCCAGGTGCGCAATACCGAGTCGAACGGCGCAGTCACAACCCAGACGATCCGCAAGATCGTCGTCACCGATACGGAAAACTAGTTTATGCGAGATGCAGTCTCAGTTCTTTCTCCATCGATACTCGCCATGGTGCTGGCTTGCGCAGGCGCGAGCGCGCTGGCGGCCGAGCACGTGGCCTTGAAGCGCCCGTTCGACCTGCCGCCGTCGGCCGACCTGGCCTATTCGATCAAGGCGAAACAGAAGGGCATCACACTGGCGGGCGACGGCGTCGTCAACTGGCGCGCAACCGACGACAAATACAGCGTCAGCACCCTGGCGCGCGCTTCCATCCTGGGGAAGATCCTGGAAAACCGCAGCGAAGGCGTGGTGGACAGCTATGGCCTTGCGCCCACCTCGTGGCACGAGAAGCGCTTCCGCAAGGACCCCAACACCACCACCTTCGACCGCGCGGCCAAGCGCATCACCTTCTCGGTGGGCGAGAAGTCCTTTCCGATTCTGGGCGGAGAACAGGACCGGGCCAGTGCACAGTGGCAGATGGTGGCGGTGGCGCGCGGCGCGCCCGCCAAGATGGTGGCGGGCTCGGAGTGGAAGTTTTTTGTCGCCGGCCGGCGCGATGCCGAGCAGTGGACCTTCAAGGTTGTCGGCCGCGAGAAGATCCAGACCGGCATCGGCCTGGTCGAAACGGTCCACCTGGTCAAGTCGCCCCCGGCCGACTATCCCGACCAGCGCCTGGACTTGTGGCTGGCGCCGTCCAAGGAATGGTACCCGGTCAGGCTGAAGTTGTCGGAAGATGAAGACGAGGAATTCGTCGAGCAGACGCTGGAGCGCGTCACGCCGTTTTCAGCCAAATAGCCACAACGCAACTGCTATACTGACGCCCCCGCGCGCAAAGCGCGATTGATCAGTACCGTTGGCAGACTGGCACCACTCATGACCGAACACATCGCAGGATCGATCCTGGCCGACCCTCAAGCCCCGCTGCAGGAAGACGCGGACGCGCTGCAGGCGCACTTCCAGCCCGGTATCGCCCCCGACGAAATCGAGCCGGTGTTCAGCCTCAAACGCGCGCAGCCAATGCTGCAAGCCTTCACGGCGCTGTTCCATGGCGGCTCCAGCGGGGTGATGGTGCGCCTGCTGGTGCTGCGCGAACTGGCCGGCGACACCACCGCCTCCGGTTTTTCGCGCGCCGACATCAACCAGAAGCTGGCCTATCTGCAGCCCGAAAGCCTGGAAACAGTGCTGGGCCGGCTGCGCTCGCATGGCCTGCTGGCCTGGGATGCCTCCTCCAGCGTCTACCGCGTCACGCCGATGGCGCGGAACGTGCTCTCCGCGCTGGACACGCTGCTGTCGATGGGCCAGGCCGACGACGAGGCCGAGATGGGCTTTCTGCTCTCGCAGGTGGCCGGCGCCCAGGCCGTGGGCGGGGTGACGGTCGACCAGCTGCGCCATTTGCTGGGCCGCCTGGTCGACCTGACCGAGGAGTTCCGCGACGCGATCGCCTCCGGTTCCGAATTCCGCCTGCGGACCTCGCAGTCGAAATGGCACATGGCCTGCGACTGGGTCGAGAAGGGCTCGGAGATCCTGCGCGCGATTACCGCCGACGAACTGGCCGATGCCGCCACCCACAAGGCCGCGCAGGCCATCGGCCGTGCGCAGAGCGCGCTGCTCAATATGCAGGGGATGTTCTCGCGCGCGCTCAACCAGATCGAGCGCCAGCGCGTGCACCTGGGCCAGTCCGGCCTGTCCACCACCGACGTGAAGCGCTGGCTGCTGGCGCATGAAGACCTGGCCAGCCTGGCCGTGGGCGCCATCGACCGGCCAGTGATGCCCTTGTTTGTCACCCCGGCCGAGATGATCGACGTGGCCGAGACGGAACTGCTGGCCGAACGCGCGGCCAGCATCGGCCCGGCCGGCCTGCCAGCGGGCCAGGATGCGCCGCTGACCGTGAACGACGGCCCGGCCATCCAGGCCGAGCTGGACGACTGGCTGGCGCGCCGGGCCGATTTCGCCAACCGGGGCAACTTCCCCAGCTTCTCGGAAGGAAGCCCCAAGAGCGTGCCGATCGAGGATTCGCTGTTGCCGGCCACGTTTGCGGTGGCGTCCTACCGCGCTTCTCTGCTGCCGCTGCTCGGCGACGCCGCCGAAGCCAGCCTGCAGGGCGCGACGGCCGAACTGGCGCGCCTGCCGATCACCTTTACCGCCAGCGACGAGATGGTCCAGCTGGACGACCCCCACGTGGCCGCTGTTTCACGCGCCCAGCTTTCGCTGGCCACGCTTTCACTGGATTTAGAGAACGGCCAAGAAAATGAATGACGATGCCCAGATCCTGATCGCCCGCCTGCTCACGCACCAGACCCTGCGGCGCGACGACAAGCTGGTCAAGCGCGTGCTGTCGGACGAGCAGTTCCGCGTCGAAGTGGACAAGCGCCTGCTGGAATCGGGCCTGAAGCTGCTCGACAACGTGTATGCCGACCACGTCACGCTGGCCCTGCACCGCGCCGTGGAGCCGAAGATCTTCGGCGCCAAGGACATCTGGCAGAACAATAACTTCGGCCTAACGCGCGACGGCGTGGCCCTGCTGGTGGTCCTGTGGGCGCAGATCATCCTGCCCAAGCGCGAGCGCCAGGAGACCCACATCCACGCGGACGACGACCAGACCGACATGTTCGGCCAGGAGAAGCCCATGCCGCGCGCCGAGGACACTTCGATCGGCATCTCCTACACGGCCCTGTTGGCCGACTTCGGCGACAAGCTGGGCAAGAAGACCCGCATGGACATGAACCTCGGGACGCTCGCGCGCATGGGCTTTATCGAGCGGCGCGGCGACGTGATTCTGGAAGGACCGCTGCTGGACCTGATGATGGATACCGACGTGCTCAAGGAGCGCATCATCAATGGCGCGCTGGCCGAGGTGTTCAAGCGCGCGCCGATCACCGTGGCCGTTCCCAAGCCCATCTCCGAGACGCCGGCGGCCGACCTGCCGGTGGAACCCGAAGACAATCCGACGTAAGGCCTCGCCATGTTCCACATTAAATCGCTCGAACTGGTCCACTGGGACTACTGGCAGCGCATCAAGAACATCCCGCTGGACGCGAAGATCATCACCATCGCCGGCCAGAACGGCTCGGGCAAGACCACCTTGCTGGACGCGCTGCGCACACTGTTCGGCCTGGACTGTTCGATGGGCCGCACCTACAAGCACTACGCGCGCCACTCGGGCCAGCAGACCGCGTGGATCCGCGCGGTGGTCGACAACAAGGCGGTGGGGCGCCAGCTGTCGAACCGGCCGTTCCGCAGCTCGGGCTTTTTCGGCGACGATGAAGTCACCTTGTTCTGCCAGATCCAGAAGAATGGCGGCGACTGGAAGCGCCAGTACCTGATGCGGCCCGGGAACGTGCAAATCGAGGAAGTGACGGATGCGTCGGACTGGCTGGGCGTGGAGAACTACCGCAAGCGTCTGGCCAATGCCGGCCTGTCGCCCGCGATGGCGAAGGTCCTGGCGCTCGAGCAGGGCGAGACCGACAAGCTGTGCGAATACGCGCCGCGCCAGCTGCTCGACCTGGTGTTCCAGGTGTTCGGCGACAAGGAGGTGCTGGACGCCTACGACGAAGCCAAGCGCCACCAGCGCGACACGGAAGAAGAACTCAAGCGCTTCGAGACGGAGCTGGAAGCGTCGCGCACCAACCTGGAAGGCTTGCGCCTGCGCGTGGCCAACTACCACCAGTGGGAAGACCTGCACAAGGAACGCCGCAACCTGCAGGAAGAAGTGCTGCCCAGCCTGGGCTACCACGAAGCGCGTGAAAAGGCCGGGGCGGTCAGCCGCCAGCTGCGCGAGGCACGCAAACCCATGGCGCAGGCCGACAGCCAGCTGGCGGAAAAGCGCAATACGGTGGCGGCGCAGGCGCGCGCGCTCACCGAAGCGCAGCAGCAGGAGACTTTGCTGGAACAGGAAGCCACCGCGCTGGCGTCGCGCCTGTCGCAGATCAACGGCAAGTTGAAACCCCTGGACAGCCTGCTGGAACAGAAGGAACGCCTGCAGAAGCTGGCGGCGGACGCTGGCGCCGACATCGCGGAAGTCGCGGCCCAGCTGGATGAAAAGGAAGCGGAGCTGGCGCGCCAGCGCCAGGCACGCGACGCCATCGCCGCGCGTATTGCAAGCGACCTGTCTACCATCGCCGCCCTGCAGGGCAAGAGCGCGATGCCCGAGCCGGAAGCCGTACGTGCCATGCGCCGCGCCCTGCGCGACGCCGGCATCCCGCACGCCATGCTGTCCGATATCGTCGAAGTGACGGACGCGAAGTGGCAGGGCGCCGTCGAAGGGGTGCTGGGCGGCTACGCCTCGGTGGTGCTGCTCGAACGCGCCAAGGATGCGGCGGCGGCCTACCGCCTGGCCGAGAAGGAGCGCTACCGCCACTTCATCGTGCCCGAGTGCGTGGACGCACCGGTGTCGAAAGACGGCAGTCTGCTGTCGGTGGTGCGCTTTTCCGCCCCCGCGCCGTCCTGGCTGATCGACCAGCTGGCGCGCATCGAGCGCGTCGATTCGGTCGAGGAAGGCTTCAAGCTGGCGCGCGACGAGGAATGGATCACGCCGGACGCCTACCACCGCGAACGGCGCGGCGGCCGCTCGCTGTTCGTGGAAGCCTCGCGCTACCGTTTTGGCGCAGCCGGGCGCACCCAGCGCATGGAAGCACTGCAGAAAGCCTTGCCAAGCCTGGAGGCGCAGGAAGATGCCCTCACGATCGCCATCGGTAAACTGGCCGGCGAAGTGGGCGCGCTCAAGGCGCGCATCGCCGGGGTGGACGCGGCCAAGGAACTGGCCGCCCGCCAGGCCGAATTCGAAGAAGCCGCGCGCTCGATCGCGCCGCTCAAGGCCGAGCGCCTGGAAGTGGGCGCGCGCCTGGGCGAGCTGCAGGCGCTGACGAAAGCGGCCACGGTGGCGCGCACGCGCGCCGATACGGTCTGGCAGAACGCCCGCATGGCGCTGGCCGAAGCGGAAGCCGGGCTGCGCCTGGGCCACAAGCGCCAGATCGAGCAGCGCGCCGAGCATGCGCGCACCCTGGCCGAGCTGCGCCGCACCTGGCGTCATCTGCCGCACAGCTGGCGCCGTCCCGCGCGCCGCGCAGCCCTGGTGGCGCAGCACGTCAACACCCACCAGGTCGAGCTGCGCCTGTCCACGCTCGAGCATTCGCTGGCGCGCGACGACTGGGAACTCGACGCCACCGTGATCGACCAGTACCACCGCTTGAACGAGCAGCTGGCCAGCCGCCAGAGCGAGACCGAGGAGCGGCGCTACCAGAACAACCGCGCGGTGGAGGCAACCGCGAATGCCCGCGGCGCCTATATCGAGCGGCTGCGCTACACCATCAAGACCTACGCGAAGAACATCAAGGAGCTGGGCGAACTGGCCGGCATCGACGTGCATGCCGACCCGGTGCGGCTGGAGAACGACGACGTGCAGCTGGCCCAGGCCGGCCTGCACGTGCGCTTCAAGTTCGACGGCAAGGACCAGATCGGGATGAACGACGGCGAAGCCTCCGGCGGCCAGCAGGTGATGAAGTCGCTGGTGCTGTTGATCGGTTTGCTCAAGTCCGAGGATGGCTCGGGCGGCTTCGTGTTCATCGACGAACCGTTCGCGCACCTGGACATCCGCAACATCCAGCTGGTGGGCGAATTCCTGAAGAATACCGACGCGCAGTACCTGATGACCACGCCGCTGACGCACAACACCGACGTGTACGACCCGTCTGAGCTGACCCTCATCACCAGCAAGAAGAAAAAGGACACGCCGTGGGCGCAGCCGATCTTCGTGCTGCAGCGTCGCACGACGCCAGCCGCCCCGGCCAAGGCGGCGTAAAGGGTCAGCGCCGGCTGCTCGCTGCGGCGGCAGCCAGCGCCAGCACGGCCGCATACAGGCACGCCGCCAGCGCGTGCATGCTCCCGGCCAGTGCCAGCACGCCGCTGGCCATGGTCGCCCCCAGCGACTGGCCCAGCAGGCGCCCCAGCGATTGCAGTCCCGAGGCGCCGCCGCTGCGGTTGTGCGGCGCACTGCCGATGATGATGCGGTTGTTGGGCGACTGGAACAGGGCGAAGCCTATCCCGCACAGGATCAGGCGCCAGGCCAGGTCGGGCATCGACGGCACGGCCGCCATCCAGCTGAACGAAAGCAGCGCAGCGCCCAGCGTGACCATGCCCGCCACGCACATGCGAGTGGGCGTGGTGCGGTCCGAGAGCCTTCCCGCAAAGGGTGCGACGACGGTACTGGCCAGGGGCCAGCAGGTCATCACCAGGCCGACTTCGAGCGCGCTTTGCCCCAGCTGCGCCTGCAGGTAGAAGGGCAGGGCCACCAGGGCCATGGTGGTGGCGGCGAAGGCGCACACGGAGGTGGCCAGCGACAGGCGGAACACCGGCATGCGCAACAGGTCCACCGGCAGCATGGGGGCCTGCGCACGCAGTTCGCGCCGGATGAAGGCCGCTCCGGCAACGACGCCGGCTGCCACCAGCAGCATGCCCGAGGACAGTCCGCCCGGTTCGCTCAAGGCGGCCAGGCCGGCAATCAAAGGCCCCAGCGCGAGGGTATTGAGGAGCGCTCCGGCCAAGTCCAGCCGGAAGGGACGGGTTGGGCTGGCCGGCAGGGCGCGCGAGCCGATCAGCAGCGCCAGCGCTCCCAGCGGCACATTCACAAGGAACAGCCAGTGCCAGCTGGCCATCGTCAGGATGCCGGCAGCGACCGTGGGCCCGGCCAGCGAGGCGCTGGAAACCACCATGGCGGCGTAACCCATGCCCGCGCCCAGTTGCGCCTTGGGGAAGATCGCCCGCACCAGCGCCATGTTCACGCTCATGATGCCGGCCGCGCCCACGCCCTGGATGGCGCGTGCGCAGGCCAAGAGCGCCAGCGTGGGCGCTGCCGCGCACGCGATCGAGGCCAGCGCGAACAGGGCCAGGCCCCAGCCATACACGCGCTTGTAGCCAACCTGGTCGCCGAGGACGGCCAGCGGCAGCAGGCACACCGTCACCGCCATCTGGTAGGCGTTGACTACCCACACGGCTTGAGAGGGCGTCACGGCCAGTTCCTGCGCCAGCGTCGGCAGCGCGATGTTGACGATCGAGGTGTCGAGCACCGCCATCGTCACCGCGATGGCCACCGCCAGGAAGGCAAGTGCGCGCTGCGTCCCGTGCAGGCCGTCGCTCATGCGCGTTGCGGCGCCGTGGTGGCGGCCACCAGGATCACATCGACCGTGAACGAACCGTCCGCCTCGATGGCGAAGTAGTCCGCCACCTCGGCGCCGGCGCATGCTTGCAGCGCGCGGATCGCCTCCACGTGCAGGGCGGGCGTCTTCATGCGCTCGACCCAGCTGGCAAATTCGAGGCGCAGCTTGAAGCGCTGGGTGCCGGTCATCGCGAAGCCCGCTTTGTCCAGTATGGTGTTCCATTCGGCGGGCGTGGCATTGCGCACATGCGACGGGTCGCGCAGCAGTTCGAACGCCTGAAGCCAGGTATCCAGCAGCGGCTGGCCCGGCGAGGCCACGTCCACGAACACCGCCGTGCCGCCTTCTTTCAGCGCGCGGCGCATCTGGGCCAGCGCGGCGGGCACGTTCTCCCAGTGGTGGGCGGAAAAGCGGGTGGCCACGATATCGAAGGAAGCGTCGGGGCAGGGCAGGTCTTCGGCCGCGCAGCGTTTGGTGATGATGTTGTCCAGCCCCCGGCTGGCCGCTTCGGCCGCCACCACGTCGAGCATCGGCTGCGACAGGTCGCAGGCCACCACGCGGCCCACCGCCGGGGCCAGGCGGAAGGCGACATGGCCGCCGCCGCAGCCCATGTCCAGCACGGTGGCGTCAGGCTGGTGGCCGATGACTTGCGCCAGCGCGTCGAGATCCTCGCCGCGCGCATGGACGGCGCTGGTCAGGTAGGCGCTGGCGCGTGGATCGAACTGGCGGGTGACGTTGGCATTGTGGGTCTGCATGGCGGGCTCCTGTGGTGAGTGTCTAGCCATTGTGTTCCCCCATTTAAACTGGTACAAGATGGGCATTTATACTGGTACAAAAACCGCCATGCAGACGATCGACCGCAGCCACGCCCTGGGCGACTTCATCCGCGCGCACCGCGAACGCCTCACGCCGCCGCACACATCGCGCGCGCGCCGCCGCACGCCGGGATGGCGGCGCGAGGAGCTGTCGGAAGCGGCCGGGGTGAGCGTCACCTGGTTGACGTGGCTGGAGCAGGGCCGCCAAGTGGCGCCCTCGGCGGGGGCGCTGGCACGCCTGGCCGAAGCGCTGCGTTTGAGCCCTGCGGAGCGCGCCTCGCTGTTCGAGCTGGCGGGCCGGCACGATCCCCATGCGCCGGACGACAGCGCCAGCGCCTTGCCGGCGGAGTTGCTGGCGCTGCCCGCGCGCTTTGCCGGCCCGGCCTATGTGCTGGACCATGTGTGGACCGCGCGCGCGTGGACCGCCGATGCGGCGGCGCTGTTCCCCGGCTGGCTCGATGCCGCCAGCAGCGAGCGCAATCTGCTGCGCTTCGTATTCCTGAATCCGGCCGCGCAAAGCCTGATCGCCGACTGGCACGAACGCGCGCGCCGGCTGGTGGCCGATTTGCCCGAGTACCAGCTGCGCGCCATCCTGCGCCTGAGCGCGCCGTCGCAGGCCCACGCGCGCCTGGCCTTGATCGCCGAGCTGCGCGCCATCGTGCGGCGCGGGCATTGGCCTGAAGTCACCGAGGAGCAGCTGGTCCAGATGTGCTGGCAGCACATCCTGGCCGTCAGCGTGGCGCGCCCGGTGGTGGCGATCGCCATCGCCGCGCTGCGCGCGCGCATCGTCGCCAGCCTGCCGCGCGCGGGTAAGCCACGCCAGCTGACGGCGCGTGCCCACGTGCCCACGCCTGGCCTGCGCGATCTGCCGGAGCGCCGGGCCAGGGCGGCGCTGCTGCGCCTGGTCGAGGCGGTGGGCGCGCGCAGGCCGGAGCGGACGACTTCGGCCCCCACACCCATGTCGGCCCCGCCCTGGCGGGATGAGGGCATCGATGCGACCGCGCCCTGGACGCTGGCGCGGCGCGAGCAGCTGGCCCGCGCCGTCATCGGCGAGTGCGCCACGCTGCGGCACCTGGTCGCCGCCGCGCTGGTGGGTGGCAGCTTGCGCGCGCTGGCGCGCCAGTGGCACGCCCTGCTGCACGGCTGCGCGCCTCTGATCCGCCAGGCGCTGCGCCAGTACGCCCGCACCCCCACCGTGCGCCAGGCCATGGCGGCCGGCTTGCCGGATCGGGTATTGGCCGATATCGTCACCCTGGTGCGCCCGGCCCTGGCGCGGCTCATGACCATGGCGCTGGCCAATGCCGGCCCGTTCGCGCAGGCGCTGGGCAGCCACTGGAAGCGCTCCTTGTGGGAAACCGTACTGGCCTGCGCCGTCGAACCGGGCACGGAAGGCGACTTCGGGCGGCAGTTGCTCGATGAGGTCTCGGGCGCCGACGGCGCGCGCCACGTGGCGCTGATGCACGCCTGGCTGGTGGCCTTGCAGGGCAGGGGTACAAGCGACGACTATGCGACGCTGGCGCCCGAGCCGGCCGTCCTGCGCGCCGAAGTCGCGCGCGCATCCACCCCGCAGGCGGCCCTGCTGCGCCAGTGCGCGCCCAGCGTGCCAGGCCATGGCGTCGCGTTAGCGCCCAAACCTGTTCCTGCTCGCAGTGCGATCCGGCCGGCCAGCAAGCCCGAGCCGATTCCGGAGCCGATTCCGGAGCTGAATGACGACCTTCAGATCACTATCGGCAACGCCGGACTGGTGCTGGCCGCCCCCTACCTGCCACGCCTGTTCGACGCGCTCGGCCTGCTGCGCGAAGGTCGCTTCATCGACGCGGGCGCGGCCGAGCGCGCGGTGCACCTGCTGCAGGCCCTGGCCACCGGCGCGGCTACGTCGCCCGAATACCAGCTCACGCTGAACAAGCTGCTGTGTGGCCTGCCCCTCGGCATGCCGGTCTGCCCCGGCATCGAGCTCACCGAACGCGAAGCCGACACCATCGACAGCCTGCTGCGCGCCATGATCGCCACCTGGAAGACCATCGGCAACACCTCGGTGGAAGGCTTGCGCCAATCCTTCCTGGTGCGCCGGGGCGAGCTGTGGTCGCGCGCCGAGGCCTGGGACCTGACGGTGGCGCCAGGCCCGTTCGACATGCTGCTCGACCGCCTGCCGTGGAGCTTTTCGATCATCAAATTCGCATGGATGGCGCAGCCCGTCCACGTCACCTGGCGCTGACCCATGTTACCGAACCCCGTCACCTTTTTCTTCGCGAGGCCCGCATGAACCGCCTGCCGACCTGCACCCCCGCCGCCCAGGCCAACGCCGCCACGCTGGAACGCGAGATCGCCTGGTTCAGTGAAGTGCTGGAAGCGCGCTTCACCCATTACTTCAGCCAGCCCGGCACGCCGTTCGGCTTCCCCGCGCCGCCCGACCTGGCGGGCGACGTGTCCGACTACGCCGCCGCCGTGCACGAGTGGACCCTGTGCGCCGACGAGCGCCTGGTGCTGATGCTGGCCTTGATGCCGCACCTGCGCCCGCAGGCGCTCGACCTGTTCTTCACGCAGAACAAGCTGCAGGGCCAGCGCTTCACCGAATTCGGCGGCTGGAAGGGCAAGACCCATGAAGGCTTTTTGCCCACCTGCGAGACCGCCGCTTTTATCCTGGCCGGTGACGACCTGGCGCGCCGCTTCGCCGTGCTGGCCCTGTTCGACGAGTCCCATCCGTTCTCGCGCCTGCGCGTGCTGCGCCTGGAGCACGCGGCCAGCGGCGAACCGCAACTGGGCGCCATGCTGATCGTCAGCCCCGAATACCTGCGCCGCTTCACCACCGGCGAGCGCCACAAGCCGGACTTCAACAGCAGCTTCCCCGCCAAGCTGATCACGACCAGCCTGGCGCGCGACAAGCTGGTGCTGAGCCCCGAGGCCCGCTTCGAGGTGGGACACATCGATGTATGGCTGCGCCAATCCAATACGCTGCTGCGCGAATGGGGACTGGACAAGGCCGTCAAGCCCGGCTACCGCTGCCTGTTCTACGGCCCGCCCGGCACCGGCAAGACGCTCGTCG
>JBKHWY010000021.1:0-18057 GCA_046566285.1 Gammaproteobacteria bacterium
GACCTATCGTGCACTCGGATCAAGGATGGCAATACCGGATGCGTTCGTATCAAGAAACGCTGACGAAGCGCGATATGGTGCAGAGCATGTCACGCAAGGGCAATTGCTACGACAACGGCGCCATGGAAAGCTTCTTCGCCGTCCTCAAAACGGAATTCTTTTATACGAACGTGTTCAAGAGCGTTGAGCAATTGAAGCGTGGCCTGACCGAGTACATCCGCTACTACAACGAGGAACGAATTAAAATGCAGCTCGGCGGCCTGAGCCCTGTGCAATACAGGGTCAAGCACGCATCGAACTAGATACCACCGCTCTCCAACAAAGTGGGGTCACTTCAGAAGGCGGGGATCCATAGCGCAGGTGCACAGAGTGGAACGACTTCACTGACGGAACGCGCCATGGATTCCCGCCAAAGGGGCCGCCGAGGCCGGGAATGACGGTTTTGGGGTCAGCAAAGGAATGCTTTTAGCGTTCTGCGACACTCCTTCGCCAGGATGACGTCGGTAAGCATTTCGAGTTTCTGCAGGAGCGACTTCGGCTCTCGAAGGGCCGGATCCATCGTGCGTTCACGCAGTGAAAGCGTCCCTGTCTGCGCGCGGCCTCAATCAAACGCCCACGAATACAGCACATCGAGCGCCGTATTGGTTCCGGTCTGCAGCTGTAGCGTCACGCGCGGATTGAGCTTGTAGCGCAGCTTGACCAGGCTGGTGGCGGTGGCCGCGCCCTGTTCGAAGGTCAGGTAGGCGCGCGAGGACAGCTTCTTGCCGACCGTGACCACGGTGCTCTCCAGCCCGGCCGCCTGGCGCAGGCCCAGTTCGTCCAGGCCCAGCGCATTGGCCACGCGCGACTGGAAGCCGCCGCCCTTGCCGGAGCCGCCCAGGAGCGCGCCGGCTGCCGCGCTCAGCACGCCGGCCTCATTGCCCGAGGTGCCCTCCATACCATGCCCGAGCACCAGCCAGGACAGCTTCTCGCTGTCCGGCACACTCGGGGTGGAGACCAGCTTGGCCACCGGCGCCAGCGCCGTGCCGCGCACCTGCACGCCGGCTTCCACATTGGTTTCGGAGAGCTGCTCGCCCTCGGGGCGGCGGCGCACCGCCAGGATGTTCAGCGAGGGATTGTCGTACGGTCCGCTGAAGGTCAGCACGCCCCGTTCGATGGTGAGGTTCTGGCCATAAGCCTTGTAGGTGCCGTTGGCCACGCTGATGCCGCCGTTGATGCGCGGCGGCCGCCCGCCCGCCATGCGCAGGTGCAGCGTGCCTTTGAGTTCGGCGTCGATGCCCATGCCGCGCAGGCGGAAGGCGTCGCCCAGGTCCGCTTCCAGGTCCACCGACAGCGGCGTGCCGGTCTTTTCGCGCGCGGGCGCGGCGGCGCTGGTGCGACCGAGTACGATCACGTCGTCCGAGATGGTCGGCCGGTCGAGCGGCGCCAGTTCGACCAGCGCGCGGTCGGCGCGGAACTTGCCCGTGACGTCGAAGCGCTTGGCGTCGCGCACCAGCGCGGCCTGGCCGGTCAGCACCACCGTGCGGTCGGGGCGCGACAGCGCTTCGAGCTTGTCGGCCACCAGTTTCAGCTGCATGGTCGCTTCGCCGCCGGAGAAACGCACCGACCCGTCGGCCACGGCGCGGCCCTGGTTGCCGTCGAACGAGAGGCGCTGCAGCACGAGCGAGTCGCCGGTGAGTTGGGCGCGCAGCTGGCCGTTGCGAAGTTTGAGGCCCTGTTCGCTCCAGCGCACCGCCAGGTTGTCGCCGTTGACGCTGCCGTTCAGGGTGGGCACGCCCACCGTGCCGCCGCCCGTCAAGGCCATCTTGAGCGCGCCGTCCAGTTCCAGGCCGGGCTGGCCGGCCAGCGGCGCCAGCCAGGCGATCGAGCCCATGTCGGCGCTGGCGGTCATGCGCAGGGGGCTGGCGGTGCCGAGTCTCCCGTTGATCATCTGGGCGGTGGCGTCCACGCGCGCGTTGCCGGCGCGCGTGCCGTCGATGGCGCCCTGCAGGCGCAGCGCGCCGTTGGCCACGTCGGCGCGCAGATCCAGCGTGCGCAGGCCCAGCACCACCGGCACGTCGATGCCGGCGATGACGTCGCCGCGTTCGCGGTACACGTGCACCATGCCGTCCAGGCGCGGCGCGGCGCCAGGCGTGGGGGCGGCGTGCAGGTCGAGGTTCCATTGCGCGCCCAGCGCCAGGTCGCCGCGCAGGTTGTCGGCAATCGTCGGCGAAAACTGGGCCAGGTATTGCAGCGGCACGCCGGCCGCGCCGCCCTTGCTGGTCCAGCGCGGGCCGTTCTTGCTCAAGCCATCGATGTTCAGCGTCCCGGCCGGCAGGGCGAGGACGGCATTGCCGAGGCTAAGCTGCTGCGGTTTTGCCAGGCCCGCCAGGCCTGTGCCGGGTGCGCCGGCCACCCGCAGCGGCACCGGTGCCTGCAGGGTGAAGGCATAGCGGCCGCGGTTCTGCAAGGTGCCGATGGTGCCGTTCCAGGCGCCGCCGGCGTAGCCCCCGCGCACGTCGAGCACGGTGTCGAGCGCGTCGCCGCGCGCGGCCAGGTGGATGGTGTGCGCGCCCACGGTGCCGGTGCTTTGCAGGCGTGCGCTGGCCAGCTGCTGCTGGTCGGCCACGCGGTAGTCCAGCAGTTCGGCGTCCAATACCAGCGGATCGGCCGCGCCACGGCCGGCGCCGATGTTGGCGCTGGCGCGCAAGGAACGCAGCTTGTGGCGGCCCAGGACCTTGAGGTTGCTGCCTTCCACCGAGGCGGTGAGGGCGGGCGCCTGGAGGGTGCCGGTGAGCGTGCCGGCGCCGCGGAGCAGGCCGGCGTAGTCGGGACCCAGCGCTTGCAGCTGGGGCGCGTCGATGCGCCAGTCGAGGCGGTCGCCCGCCAGGCCATACGCGCCCTTGGCGGCAAGCAGGTTGGCGCCCACGTGCAGGTCGACGTCGGCGTTCGAGACGTGGCGTTCGTCGGCGGACAGTTTGGCGTGCCCGAACAGCGGGGCGTTCGACAGGGTGGACTGGTCGATGGTGAGATCGACGGTGCCGCGTGGGCGGCCACCGGCCTGGCCACCGGTCTGGCCACTGAGGTCGAAGCGGGCGTTGACCGCGCCGGCCAGGGGCGAGCCGAAGGCGGCCGGGTTGAGCGCGCGCGTGCTTCCGCTGGCCTTGATGGCCACGCTGCGCGCGCCTTCCTTGACGGCTGCGCCCAGCGCCGCTTCGCCGGCGGCGTGCAGCAGGCCGTTGGCGGCGTTGGCGCCCTTCACCCAGCCGAGGCCCTTGCCATCGACGACAAAGGTGGTGCGCGGCTGCTCCATGCTGCCCGAGACCACGCCATTGGCGGTGACGCTGCCGTACAGGCCGGGCCGCGCCAGCGACAGGTCGCGCCCGTCCACCTGCCAGGCCAGCTTTTCGCCCGGCGCCCCGAACGCGCCGTGCAGCGCCAGGCTGTTCTTGCCCAGTGCGAGATCGGCGGCGACGTTGCTGACGTGCTTGGCGTCGGCATTGAGTTTGCCCTTGCCCGACAGCGGCTGGTCGAACAGCCGGCTGGGGCGCAGGGCAAAGTCGGCCGCCACGCGCCAGCCTGGGGCCAGCGCGCCGGCGGCGTTGATGTCGGCATTGATGTCGGCGCTGGGGAACTCGCCAAAGGCGGCCGGGTTGAACTTGCTGGCGGAAGCGGCCAGCTTGAAGGGCTTGTCGCCGGCCAGCCCCATGCTGCCGGTAACGCGCACGGTGCTGGCGCCCGCGCCGATCCTCGCTTCGCGGATCGTCACGACCTGGTCTGCCAGGCTGGCCTGGGCTTGCAGGCGCATGCCCTTGTCCACCAGGTTGGCCGTCAACGTCTGCGTGGTCTGGTCGCTGGCGATGCGGATGTCCCCGGCGATGCTGGTGGCTTTCATGCTGCTGTAGAGCTGGCGCAGGTCGAGCCGCTCCGTGTGCAGGGCGAAGCTGGCGCCGCCGATGCCCTTGTCGGTGGGCGCGCGCTCGACGCTGCCGCTGCCGGTGAAGCGTCCGGCCGCGCCCAGGTCGGCCAGCACGTCGGACAGGCGCAAGGCATTGAGGTTGCCGTCCAGGCGAGCGCGCAGGGAGCGCAGCGGCAGGCGCTGCTTGTCCACCGGGCCCAGTTCGCCCAGGTTCTCGATCGCCACGCTGCCGGCCACGGTACGGTCGGGCCGGATGGCGGCATCGATGTCCATCGACAGGTCGGCCGTGGGCAGGGCCGGGTTGAAGATGTCGGGGTTGATGTTCTTCGCGTGCAGCTGCATCGACTGCAGCGGGATGGGCGCGAACGGGGCCAGCGCCAGGTGGGCGGAGCCGTGTGCGCGCCCGGCCAGGCCATCGGCATCGACCAGCGTGGTCTGGAGGTCGCCCCCGGCCTTGAGGCTCAAACGCGCGGGTGTCTTCACGCCACTCTGGGTAAAGCTGGCGGTGGCGTTCAGCTTGAACGGCTTGCTGGTGGCGATGCTGCCGTCAAGCTTGGCCACGCCCCAGGGCGTGACCGCGCTGGCGCCCGAGAGCACCCAGGTCTTGCGGTCGCTGTGCAGGTTGAAGCGGATGTCGTCGATCTGCAGGGGCGCGGCGCCGCCCGGCTGGGTCATGATGAGTTTGGCGATGCGGGCGTCGTTCACGGCCAGCGTGAAAGGCGGGGCCAGCGTGGCCGGCATCTTGGCCGGTTCGGTCTCGCGCAGCTTGTCCATCTTGACCTGCGCCACGTGCAGTTCGTTGATGGCGATGCCTTTGCTGAGGTACTGCCAGGGCGACCAGTCGATGTCGATATTGTCCAGCGTGACCACCTGGTCGGGGGTCTTGTACACCGCGTGGCGGATGTGCATGGCGCCGTACAGGGACCCGGTCACGCCTTCGACCACGATCTTGCCGCCGCTGGCGGCGGCCACTTTCGAGACGATGGTCTGCAGGGTGGTCTCGCGCCCCAGGTACCAGTAGGCCGCGCCCAGCATGGCGCCGGTGACGAGCACGCCGACGGCGACGCGGCGCGGCCAGCGGCGCGGCTTGCGGGCCTCGGGCGCGGCGGGCGCGGCGGGCGTGTCCGGCGCGGTGGAGTCGGGGGTGTCGTCGCTGTTCATCAGAAGGTCACGCCGAGAGAAAAGTGCAGGTGAAAGCGCTTGACCGCCGCGCCATAGGCGACGTCCACATTGATCGGGCCGACCGGGCTGCGCCAGCGCGCGCCCACGCCGTAGCCCGACTCGGGTTTCAGGTCGCGCCAGCGGTGGGCGGCGTTACCGGCGTCGTAGAACACGGCCACGCCCCAGGGCGGCTTGAAGTAGTACTGGTATTCGGCGCTGCCGGTGAGGAGGTAGCGCGCGCCGACGGTGGCTTCGCCCTTCTTCACGCCCAGCTGCTGGTAGCCGTAGCCGCGCACCGACTGGTCGCCGCCGGCGCGGAACAGGAAGGTGCTGGGCACGCGTTCCTCGTCCTGGGTGGCCACCGCCCCCAGTTCGCCGCGCAGGATGATCTGGCCTTGCGGGCCGACCGGGCGGTAGTTGACGACGCGGGTGTAAGCGCGGATGAAGCGCTCGTCGGTCAGGACCGGCAGCAGCGCGCCCCCGAGCTGGGCGTTGATCACCGTGCCGCGCGTAGGCAGGGTCAGGCTGTCGAGCGTGCGGCGGGTCCAGTTATACGTCAGCGGCACGCTGCTGCTGCGCCGCCCGCTTTCCTCCGGGCGGCCTGCAATGGTGCGCTGCTCGGTCAGGTACTCCAGCGCGATGCTGCGTTCCAGGCGCGGCGAGCCCCAGCTGCGCCGCACCACGGCGCTGGCCACGCGCAGGGTTTCGCCCTGCACGTCGGTGCGCTCGAAGCCGGCGCCGAAGCTGTCGTTGAAGCCCTTGGCGGTGGTGGGGAAGTAGAAGTCGGCGCGCGCGTTCTGGCGCTTCGATTCCATGATGATGCTGCTCTTCATGCGCAGGCCGCGCACGTTCAGGTCGTCGTAGGCCACCTGGGCGCGCGCGCCCGTGTTGGTCGAGTAGCCCAGGCCCACCGAGGCGTTCTTCTGCTTGTTCTCGGTGACGTGCACCAGCACCGGCAGGATCTGCGGATTGGTGAGCGTCGCGCGCGGGCGCGGCGGCGCGCCGTCCTGCAGGCTGTCGATCTCCTCGTCGAGCGACTCGCCCATGTCGGCCGCGACTTCCACGCCGCTGAAGTAGCCGGTGTCCTGCAGGCGCGCCTGAAAGGCTTGCAGGGCGGTCTCGCTGTACTCGTCGCCGGGCCGGATGTCGTTGAGGTTGCGGATGATGGTGGGCGAATAGCGCTGCAGGCCTTCGATCTTGAGTTCGCCGAAGCGCGCCTCGGGGCCGCTGTCGACCACCACGCGCAAGTCGGCGCGGCGCTGGTCCGGGTCCACCACGGCCTGGTGCTCGGTGATCTGGGCGCGCGGGTAGCGCCGCTGGGTGACCTGGCGCAGCAGGTTGCGCTTGGACGCTTCCCAGTCGGCCATGCGGAAGCGCCGCCCCACGGGCAAGCCCCAGCGCGCGCGCAAGCCGTCCGCATCGAAGGGCTTGGCGGCGGGGTCGAGCGGCTCGAAGCCGGTCAGCACCAGGTCGACGTCGCCCACCAGCACGGGTTCGCCGGTATCGACGACGATGCGCGCCACCGGCACCGTGCCGCTGGTGTCCAGGCCCGCGCTGATGCGTGGCGAATAGTAGCCTTCGGTGGCGATCAGGGTTTTGGCCTGTTCCGGCGCGGCCTTCACCAGGCGCTGCAGCTGTTCCAGGTCCAGGCGCGGGTTGCCGCGCCAGCGCATCAGGTCGAGATTGTCTTCCAGCAGATCGTCAAGGGCGCCGGGCGCGTCGATGCGGACGTTGTAAGTGACCCCTTGAGCACAGGCGCCGCCGGCGGCCAGTGCCAGGCACACGCTGCTTGCGATCTGTGCCAAAATTCGCGCACGCCGCAAGGCGGCGCCGTGCTGTTCGGGGGTGACGGAATGCATGTTGCTCCAGTGATGAAAAGGCTGGGGCATCTTACCGGATCAGCCAAAATGATGGCGAACGTTTAACTTTCTGTTTTTTGATGGCAATTACGATGGCAAGCAATGCGCAGCAGGCGGACGGCGCCCTGGTTCTTTTCAGCGGCGGACAGGATTCCACCACTTGCCTGGCCTGGGCGCTGGAGCGCTATGGCCGGGTCGAGACCATCGGCTTCGACTACGGCCAGCGCCATGCGATCGAACTGGCCGTGCGCCCGGCGCTGCTGGACGGCGTGCGCGCGCTCGCGCCCCAGTGGGATGCGCGCCTGGGCGAAGACCACATGATCGACCTGTCCCTGATCGGCAAGATTTCCAGCACCGCGCTCACCAGCGACGTGGCCATCGAGATGCAGGAAAACGGCTTGCCGAATACTTTTGTGCCGGGGCGCAACCTGCTGTTCATGACGGTGGCCGCCACCCTGGCCTACCGGCGCGGGCTGGACGTGCTGGTGGGCGGCATGTGCGAGACCGATTTCTCGGGCTACCCGGACTGCCGCGACGACACCATCAAGGCGCTGCAGGTGGCGCTCAACCTCGGCATGGCCACGCGCCTGAAGCTGGAAACTCCGCTGATGTGGCTGGACAAGCGCGAAACCTGGCAGCTGGCCGAGCGCACCGGCGGCGTGAACCTGGTGGATCTGATCCGCGAAGGCACCCATACCTGCTACCTGGGCGAGCGCGGCGCCCTGCACGATTGGGGCTACGGCTGCGGCACCTGCCCGGCCTGCGCATTGCGCGCACGCGGCTATCGGGAGTACGTGGCCGCCAAGGCAAGCTGAAGCCCGTTCTGTCAAGCCCAAAACATTCGTCCATTGTGGGGAAATTGCACTAGAGCAAAATATTGCTTTATGAGAATATAGCCGCGCAACGCTGCCGTATTCACATCATTGTCCAATTGCCCCATGCGCCTCGCTCTGATCACCGACCTGCACGCCAACTACGAGGCCCTGTCCGCCTGCCTGGCCCATGCGCACAAGCAGGGCGTGGACCAGTACGCGTTCACGGGCGACCTGGTGGGCTATGGCGGCGCGCCCGGCCCCGTGGTCGATACCGTGATGGAGTACGTCGCGCGCGGCGCCATTGCCGTGCAGGGCAACCACGACCTGGCCGCCACCCAGACGGCCAGGCCGCAGATGAACACCGAAGCGCGCATGGTGCTGGACTGGACGCGCGAGCAGCTCTCCGACACGCACTGCAGCTTCCTGGCCCAGCTGCCCTTGACGCGCGAAGTGGGCGGCATGATGTTCGTGCACGCCAGCGCGCACGCGCCCGAACAGTGGGAATACGTGCGCGGCATCGAGCAGGCCGAGCGCAGCCTGCGCGCCACCTCCTGCAAGATGGTGTTCTCCGGCCACGTGCACAAGCCGGCCTTGTACCGCCTGGCCGACGACGGCCGGGTCGGCGGCGCCCATCCCGGCGCGGAACCCATCGCCATCAAGCCGCAGCACCAGTATCTGGTGATTCCCGGCTCGTGCGGGCAGCCGCGCGACGGCAACAGCGCGGCCTGCTACGCCCTGTACGACGACCGCAGCCGGGTGCTGCACTACTACCGCGTGCCGTATGACCATGGCGCCGCCGCGCGCCGCATCATCGCAGCCGACCTGCCGATCGTGTTCGCGATGCGGCTGGTGGAAGGCATCTGACCGGGTCTCCTGACCAGGTATCCGGCAAGGACATCTGACGGCGCCGCCACAGCGGCATGCACCATCGTTGCGCACGGCCCATCAGTCACGTACTATTGGCCGCTCCATCCAACGTACATACATTTCATGGATCCAACCGCCGCGCAGGTGCCCGCTCCCGAGGTGCGGCGTTTGAACCCCGCCGCCCTGGCCGGGGTGGTGCTGGCGCTGTGCCTGGGCATGACCGACCAGCTGTGGTACGGGGCCGAGCAGGCCGCCGCGCTGGCCCAGCGCGCCGCCTTCGACAACCGCGCCGGCCAGGTGGTGCACCAGGTCGGCGAGCGGATCAACGGCGACGTCCAGATGCTGCGCGGCGTGCAGGCCCTGTTCGGCAGCTCCGAAACCGTGACCCGCTCCGAGTTCGCCGACTTCGTGTTCTCGCACGACCTGGAGCGCGACGCGCCCGGCGCCCAGGCGGTGATGTTCCTGCGCTGGCAGGCCCCAAGCGAAGGCGCGGGGGGAGGCGCGCAACCCGGCGCGGCCCCGGTGGTCTACGTCGAGCCGTACAGCGGGGCCAACGCGGCCGTGCCGGGCGTCGATGCGTATGCCGACCCGGCGCGCCGCCAGATGCTCGAGCAGGCGCGCGACAGCGGCCAGCCGGCCATCTCGCGTCGCCTCACCCTCGCGCAGGACGGCGACAAGACGCCCGACGGCTTCGCGCTGGCGCTGCCGGTGTACCGCAACGGCGCGCCGCACGCCACCGTGGACGAGCGCCGCGCGGCGCTGGAAGGCTGGGTGATGGCCCCGGTGCGCCTGGCCGACCTGCTGGCCGGCCTGCCCGCCCCGGATGCGCATCTCACCCTGGAATTGGCCGACGTCGCGCTGCCGCCCCAGGTGCAGGCCTTGACCACGGGCGACCTGACCGGCGTGTACCGCCTCGGCGTGGGCGGCCAGGCCTGGAGCCTGAAGGTCAGCGCCCGCGCCGGCCAGCTGGGCAGCGGCTACCGTCCGCTGGCCATCGCGCTGGTCGGCCTGGCCACCAGCCTGGTGCTGAGCGTGCTCACCTGGCTGCTGGCGCGCAGCACGGTGGCGGTGGGGCGCGCGCTCGAGCGTTCCCGTTCGCTGGCCCAGGAACTCGACGCCCAGCGGCGCGAAGCGCTGGCGCTGGCCGATGCGGCCCACTCGGCGCGCGCGATGATGGAAGCCATCCTCGACTCGACCATCGACGGCATGCTGGTCGACGATGGCCAGGGCCGCATCCTGGCGGCCAACCGCCGCCTGCGCGAGCTGTGGTGCGTGCCCCATGCGCTGGAGGCGGGCGGCGACGAGCGCGCCCTGATCGAGCACATGAGCGCGCAGCTGGCCGACAGCGCGGCCTTCCTGCACAGCCGCTCGCAGCGCGGACATGACCGCATGGACCAGAGCGTGACCTTGCGCCTGGCGGACGGGCGCATCTTCGAGCAGAACGTCAGCCAGGTGCGCCTGGGGCAGCGCTGCGCGGCCTTGTGGTCGTTCCGCGACGTGACCGAGCGCACCCAGATCGAGCAGCGCGAGCGCGGCCACCGCCATGTGCTGGAACTGCTGGCGCGCGGCGCGCCCCTGCGCAGCATCCTGGAAGCGGTGGTGCTGGGGGTGGAGGCGGCCAATCCGTCCATGCGCTGCGCCATCATGCTGCTGGAGGGGAGCGAGCGCCTGGTGACCGGCGCCGCGCCCAGCCTGCCGGAATTCTACCGGCGCGCGATCGACCATTCGCCGGTGGGGCCGGCGGCCGGTTCGTGCGGGGCGGCGGTGTTCACCGGCGCGCGCATGGTGGTCGAGGACGTGCGCACCCATCCGCACTGGGCGCCGTTTCGCGAGGAAGCCGAACGCGCCGGGCTGCTGTCGTGCTGGTCCGAGCCGATCCGCTCGGGCTCGGGGCGCATCCTGGGCAGCTTCGCGATCTACCACGCCACGCCCGTGTATCCGAGCCCGGCCAACCTGATGATGATCGAGCAGGCCGCGCAGCTGACCGGCATCGCGCTGGAACAGGCCGGCGCCGCCCAGGCCGTGCGGGTGGAGCAGGAGCGCTTCCGCAGCCTGTACGAAAACGCCCCGGTGGCGCTGTGGGCGCTGGATTGGTCCGAGGTGCGGGCGGCGTGGCGCCAGCTGCAGGCCGACGGGGTCGCGCAGGCCGAGCAGATGGGCGCGTGGCTGCATGCCCATCCCCATGAAGCGCGCCGCCTGGCCGACCTGGTGCGCATCAGCGACGTCAACGCGGCCGCGCTGGCCCAGGTGGGCGCGCGCGCCCGCCAGCTGTCCCAGCTGAGCGTGGCGCAGGTGTTCGGCGGCGCGCGCGCCTGCTGCTTCGCCGATGCGGTGGGGGCGCTGGCGGCCGGGGAAGCGATGTTCGCATGCGAGGCCAGCTACCTGCGCATCGATGGCCAGGAGCGCCAGAACCAGGTCACCCTGCTGACCATGCCGGGGCATGCCGAGACGCTCGACTTCGTAATCGTCTCCACGCTCGACATCACCGAGCGCAAGCGCGCCGACGCCGAGCTGCTGCAACTGGCCGGCACGGATTTCCTGACCGGCTTGCCCAACCGGCGCGAATTCATGCAGCGGCTGGAACAGGAGCTGGCGCGCCTGCAGCGCAGCAGCGACGACTGCGCGGCGCTGCTGATGCTCGATATCGACCACTTCAAGCGCGTCAACGACAGCTTCGGCCATGCGGTGGGCGACGCCATGCTGCGTCACATGGCCGCGCTGATGCGCGACAGCCAGCGCAAGGTCGATGTGCTGGGCCGGTTGGGCGGGGAGGAGTTCGCGGTGCTGCTGCCGGGCGCCACGCTGGACGCGGCCAATTCATACGCGGAGCGTTTGCGCGAGAACGTGGCGGCCACGCCGCTGCGCGAATTCGACCAGGCCATCGGCATCACGGTGAGCGTGGGGATTGCGGCACTGGAGCCGGGCGAACCCAGCGCGGACGCGGCGCTGGTGCGGGCCGACCGCGCCCTGTACCGGGCCAAGGAGGCCGGACGCAATTGCGTGTGCAGCTGTCCGGCCGGGCAGGGGGACGATGTCAGGCGGTGACGCTGTCCTTGATCGGGGCCGGCTTGCGGCAGGCGCGCACGATCAGCCAGATGATCGCCAGGGGAATGACCGCCGGCAGCAGCAGCGGCGTGAGCGCCAGGCAGGCCACGGCGGCGGCAAAGGCCAGCGCCCCGACGATGACCACGCCGACGCCGGCCAGCACCAGCGCCAGCAGCACCCCCACGAACAGCATCACGGCGCCGGCGATGGCGATGCCGCCCCCGGCGGCCAGCACGCCGGCCAGGGCGGCGAACGGACCGTCGATCTCGTTGCCGTCCCAGACCATGTGGACGTCGCCGGGCGCGGCGGCCGAGCCCATGACCAGCAGGATGGCGATCAGTGCGGCAGTGAAGAGGACGGTCTTTTTCATGGCGTGTTTTCCTTTGCTCTCGGCTGGAATGGGTTTGCAATGGAGCTACTGTAGCCAGTCGGGCGCCTGGGCGCGGCCGGAATGCGACGGATTGCACGAAACAGGGGGCCAGTGGGGGCGCAGGCCCGGCGAACGGCGGCTGTGTGGACCGGCCAGCGTGGCCAGCCCCCCGTGGCCGATTCATCCTTGAAAAGCGAGAACAGCCGCCTATACTGAATGCCTGTCTTTCATAGGGGGTGTTTCATGATGTTCCAACTCTATCGACGACATGGCGAGGTCCTGGCCGATCGCAACCGGGGACCGGACGATCCGCCCTCGGCTCCGCCCACCATTCCTCCCATCATCATCAATCCCTTCAAATACGAAATCCCGGCGCCGGCCATCGATCCGCGCGTCCCACCGGTGCCGCCGCCGGTGGTGCCGCCCACCCGGCCGCGGATCCGGGCCGAGGAAGCGCTCTGCTAGCAGGGCACGTGCGCGCCTCCCCAGGGCGCGCCGATTTCGTCTATCATGATGCGCCCCCGGCCGACCGGCCGGTCCGCTTGCTTGCCAAGCCTGCTTATTTTCACGCGACCATGACTGACGACACCCTTGATCCCGACGGCCTCGACAACCCATTGATCCAGGAGGCGCGCGTGTGGCAAGGCAACGGCTGGACCGCACGCGTCATCAAGAACGAGGATGACGAGGGCTGGGCCGTGGCCATGATCAAGGATGGCGAACCGGAGCCGGCCCTGGTGGGCCCGTGGACCATGGGGCGCGACAAGAAAAACCCCAAGCCGCTCGACAGCTCGGCCTTCAACACGCTGGTCAAGACGGCCTCGGAAGTGATCCGCCGCCATGAGCAGCAGCGCCATGCCATGCTGCACAAGAACCTGTACATCCACACCGAGCAGGGCGAACTGAAGGTGACGCTCGACATCGTGCCGGACGAAGAGCATCCGTACGCCATCCTGGCCGCCTTCGACGAGATGGGCGAGCGGGTGGCCCAGGCGCGGGTGGAGGCGAACTTCAAGCTGAGCCCGTCCAGTGCCCATGCCTGGGCCGAGGCGGATTTCCGCGCGCCGCGCTAGCCGGCCAGTGCCGCTGGCCTACTCGCCTACTCGCCGTCGGGGGCGGCGGCCGGGTAGCGCTTCTGGCAGCGTTCGCAGAAGAAACTGCGCCGATTGCTGCGGCCCAGGTGGGCCTTGCTGAAGGGGATGTTGCAGCGCGGGCAGGTGCGCTTGGTGTGCGCCAGCCAGTGCTTCTTCAGTTCGAACTGCTTCTTCCATTCCAGGAAATCGAAACTGTAGTTGCGCGCTTCCTCGACCAGGGCGCGCAGCTTGGGCGCGGGCAGGGCGCCGACCTGCGACAGCGGGTGCACGCGGATGCGAAACAGCACCTCGTTCTTGATGATGTTGCCCACACCCGAGAAAATGCTCTGGTCGAGCAGGGCGTCGCAGGCCAGCATGTCCGGATGGGCGCGCAGCTTCTTGCGTGCGCGCGCTGCATCCCAGTCAGGCGACATGACGTCGGCGCTCCAGTCGTAGTGGCTGTCGAGGTCGCGGTCCACCGGCTTGATCGAGCAGCCGTAGAAATTGAGTTCGCTGCCGTCGTCGAAGCCGAGCGACAGGCGCGGCGGACGGTCTTGCGTTCATTGATGCGGTAACTGCCGAACAGCATGAAGTGGATGCGCAGGGCCGTGGTGGGCAACTCGATCAGGAAATGCTTGCCCCAGGTGCGCATCGACAGGATGGGCTGGCCGGCCAGGCTGGCGATGTCGATGGCGCGCGAATTCCCTTCCGCGCGCGCAATGGTGCGGCCGACAAAGGCGGCGCTTTCTTCGCGCAAGATGACAAGTGACGGCCCTTCCGGCATGGTGTATTCCCGCTTGGCTGTGGTCGCGCCATTGTCGCCGGGCTGGCCGCACGGTTGTGTTCGCGCACTAACATTTCGATACAAACCGCCCACTTTTGCGCCACATTCAATGCCCGCACTTGGGGGTATATTCGAGTGCATGCATTGGACAGGGGGATCATCATGAAACAGAATATTGGGCGTGGCGTGCTGGCGGGCTGCGTGCTGCTGGCCAGCGCTGGCGCATGGGCGGGCACCACCGTCAAGTTCGTGGACCCGGAACATTTCAGGGATGTGCCGCTGTCGCTGGTGGAGCGCGAGCGTGTGTTGCGCGACTTGCAGGCCCACATCGAGAAGCTGGGTGCGCGCCTGCCGGCCAACCAGCAGCTGACGGTGGAAGTGCTGGACGTGGACCTGGCGGGGATCACGGAGCCGGCCTCGACCCGGCCGGATGTGCGTATCGTGCGCGGTGGCGCCGACTGGCCGCAAATGCACCTGCGTTACCGGCTGGAACAGGACGGCAAGCTCATCAAGTCGGGCGACGAACAGCTGTCGGACATGAACTACGCCGACCACATCAATCGCTACACGGGCGAAGGCAGCTTGCGCTATGAAAAGCAGATGCTGGACGACTGGTTCCGCAAGACCTTGAAGGTGGGCTGAGGCCTGGCTTACGTCGCGCTCAGTCGATGGAATTGACCTGGGGGAAGCGGTTGCGGAACTCGTCCGGCATCGGTACCACCTGGCTGCTGCGGTAGTTGAAGAACACGAAGCCGTACTTGGCCATCGCGATGAGTTTCTTGTCGCGTGGGCGCGTGACGCGGAAGATCATGTCGCCGCCGTATTTGTTGAAGTCCATCAGCCCGACTTCGAACAGCAGCTGGTCGTGCGCATGGGCTTCGGCCCGATAGGTGGTGGCCAGGTCGGTGACGATGATGCCCAGGCCATCGCGCCCCGTTTCCGGAACGCCGTACTCGAGCAGGAAGCGCGCCCGTGCTTCCGAAATCATGGAAATCATCGAGTCGTTGCCCAGATGATTGCCGGCGTTGATGTCGGTGACGCGCACCGTCATGGGTGTGGAGTAGTAAAACTGGTCTTCCGGAAAATTCAGGGTGAGGCGGGCCATGGGGAGCGTCCGTTCGCGAACAAGGAGCATGCATTCTAGCTGCTTGGCGCGGCGGCGGGCCCGATCCGGTAGATGCCACCCGTGGCGCTGATGAGGTACAGCTCGCCCTCGCCATCCCGCCCGAAAGACACGATGCCGCCCACCTTGGCCACCGGCCAGGTGACGACGGTCGGCGTGCCGGTGCCCGTGTAGCGCAGCGACTTCAGGTAGCCGGCGCAATAGTCCGAGAAGAAATAACTGCCCACCAGCGCGGGGATGCGCCGGCCCCGATAGACTTCGCCCCCGGTGATCGAACAGCCGTTGGCGGGGGTATGGTCATACTGGAACACGGGTAGGGTCAGCCCCGCGGTGGCGCAGGTGGCGTTGCCGTAGCACACGTTGCCTTCCATGGTGTTCCAGCCGAAGTTCAGGCCGGGCAGGCTGGGGTTGACGATGTTGACTTCTTCCCACTGGTCCTGGCCCACGTCCGCAATGTAGAGCAGGCTGGCATCGAAGGCATAGCGCCACGGGTTGCGCAGGCCACTGGCCCAGATCTCGGGGCGCTTGCCGGTCTGCCCGACGTAGGGGTTGCCGCTGGGGATGCGGTACGGCGCCGCGGCGGTGGCGCCGTTCACGTCCAGGCGCAGCAGCTTGCCCAGCAGGGAATTCGGGTTCTGGCTATTGCCCAGCGGGTCGCCCACGCCACCACCATCGCCGGTGCTCAGGTACAGGAAGCCGTCCGGGCCAAAGCTCAGCAGGCCGCCGAAGTGGTGGTTGAATTCCGCGTGCGGGATGCTGAGCAGGGGCAGGGCCGAGGTGGCGTCGGCCTGGTTGGGGTTGCTGCCCACGCTCAGGCGTTCGAGCGTGATGCGGCGCGCCGCGTCGGTGTACAGGATATAGAAGTAGCCGTTGGTGGCGAAGCCGGGATCGAAGGCCATCGACAGCAGCCCGCCTTCGCCGGCGGGGCAGGCGCGGTCGGTGATGTCGAGGAAGGGCGTGCTGCGCAGGGCGCCGTTGTCGACGATGAGGATACGGCCGCGCCGCTCGACCACGAACAGGCGGGCGTCGCCCGGCGGGGCGATCACGTAGACGGCATCGGGCACGTTGACCACTTGGGTGAGCGCCAGCTGCTGGTTGGCGGGATCGGGTATCGGGGTTGGCCCGGGCGCCGTGGGCGGACGGGTGTCGCCGGGATCGCCGCCACCGCCGCCGCAGGCCGCCAGCGCGCACAGCGCGAGCGTGCCGAGCACGCGCGACAGGCAATGGCTTGATAGCCGATTCCACAACTGAGCGAACTGAACGAACATGCGGCCTCCCTGGCAAGGTGTACGGCGCTGACCGATATACGTTCGACAAGCAAGCGCCGCCAGAGTTCCCCCGGCCCGGCAGTATTTTCAGGCCCGCACGGGTTCGCTCTCGGCAATCCGTGCGACCGGCCAGGTCAACTGGGGATCAGGGCGGATCGAGCGGATGCGGTGCGCGTTGGCGGGTTCTGCTGATGCGGCCGTCGGGACCGAACAGGATGACAAATTCCGTCCCCCCGCCCGCCGGACTCAGGTATTGCCACACCTCGGCCCCGCTGTCGAAGCGTACGCGGGTGGTGTCGCCCAGGGCCGCGCGCACGCTGTCGCGGGTCGCGCCCGGCACGGCCACCGCCTGCAGGCGCGTCAACGGGACCTGGGTGCCGGGCGGAGCCGGGCTGATGGCGCAGCCAGAGAGCAGCGCGCACAGCAGCAGGCGCGCGCTCATCGCGGGGCCTCGTCCATGTAGTCGAATTCCAGGATCGTGTCGTCCGGCCAGCGCGCATCCCAGATGGGCGCGTAGAAGCTGCGGTCAAGCATCATTTCGCAATCGCAGAAGGGGCGGGTGTCGGGCGTCTGGTTGCCGGGCGCGTACAGCAGGCGGAACGGCAAGTCCATGCGCGTCTCGCCATGGCGCAGGGTGACGCCGAAGATAGGCCGGTCGGCAAAGAACAGGTAGTTGCCGTCCGGGCTGTTGCAGACCTTGTCGGTGTCGGTGAGCAGGTTGGACAGCCAGCCGAAGATCGGTGCGCTGTTGGAGATCAGGCCCGCGTCCATGCCGACCCGGCATTCGAGGCGCAGGTCACCCAGCCGGCGCGTGCCGGGCGCCAGACCGGGAGAGCGGAACTCCACGCGCCAGGTCATGCTGTCGGTCTTGCGGTTGGCCACCACGGCTGCGTCCTGCTCGTACGCTTGCGCGTTGCGTTCGAGCACAAAACTGTTATCCGCTTCCACTTTCACGGGAATGCTGAGCGTATCGCCGGCAATGCGCAGGGTGATGCCTTCCATGCGCGTGCCGGGCCGGCGCGGCAGCAGGCGAAAGCGCAGGCTGGCGCCGGGCGCCAGGGCGTGTTCGCGCTCGAAGCGGTCCATGCCCTTGATCATCTTGCGGTAGCTTTTGTCGACCGGGTCGCGCACATAGGGTACGACCACGGACGGGATGGGGGCGGTCCCTTGCGCTGCCACCAGGGTGCCCACGGCGGCGAGGAGGAGCGCCAGCAGTGCGCGCGGCAATGAAGACGGGATCTGCATTGCCGGGCGGGGCTTTACCAGTGGCGCACGCGCCCGGTATCCATGTGCACGAATTGCGAGTCCGGGTAGTAGCCCACTCCGCCGGCCTTGGTGGCCAGCGCGGCCTTGTGCAGCTGGGCCAGTTCCAGGCCGGGCATGCGCACGTCGATGGCCTTGCCCTCCATGTGCATGCTGTGCTTGGCCACGCCGTTGCTGCGTTCGGCCAGCATCTTGTTTGTTTCCGGAGAGCGATAGCCAGAAATCACATGCAGGATGCGGTTGCTGCCGAATTGCGAGCTGACGCGTTCGAGCAGCATCAGCAACTGCGGATCCATGTTCGATACGGCATTGTTGCGGTGGTCGCGCAGCAGTTTGTTCAGGTCGGCCAAGGCGTCGGGAATGAACTGGCCTTCCGCCCAGAACACGCTGCGGATGCTTTCGCCCGTGTGCGTGTTGTACAGGCGCAGGATGCGTTCGTTGGGGGCGGCGGCGGGCGGCACGGCCAGGCTGCCGCTCGGGATGACCGCGGCCTTGGCCGCCTTGGTGAATGCGGGCGCGCTGAGCGCTGCC